>JAWWCG010000695.1:0-2411 GCA_033720555.1 Kiloniellales bacterium
CCTCGAGATTGAGGCGGGTGTCGAACAGCTCCATCATTCGGGTCTCGATGGCGTCGGGCAGCCGTCGCGTGACAATGACCAGCGGTCTTTTCGAGGGCATCGCTTCGTCTCGAGAGAGGGGAGAACCAATCGGACGTTGGCTTAGCAGCAGCGCCCGGCCCTTGTCCAGAGCGCGTCGGCCCCGCCGCCGGTCCATCCCTGGCCCACCCCAGGCCGGCCGCGGCGGGCGCGATCGGCGGCCTTGGCCGGCGGCTTGACCGCGTCGCTCGGGGCGGGTTAGGAGGGACCATGCCCGAGACCGCGCCGAGTCCCGTTCGTCCTTTCGCCTTGCCCGCCGGTCCCAGTGACGCCCCGACGCGCCGTCAGGTCGCGCGGCTCGCCGCGGCCCTCCGGCTCGTCGGCCTGTTGGCCGCCCTGGCCACCCTGGCCGTCCTGTCCAATCTGGCCGCGCTCGGGCCCGCCCAAGCGCAGGACGAGGCCCGGCTCGGCCCCAGCGGCATGGCGCTGCCCCGATTCGTGTCGCTCAAATCCGACGAGGTCAATCTGCGCACCGGGCCCGGCACCCGCTATCCCATCGACTGGATCTACCGCCGGCGCGGCCTGCCGGTCGAGGTCGTCGACGAGTTCGAGGACTGGCGCCGGGTGCGCGATCACGACGGCACGGTCGGCTGGGTCCATCGCTTCATGCTGACCTCCCGCCGCACCGTGGTGGTCGTCGGCGGAACGCGGACCCTGCGCCGCGAGCCGGCGGCGAGCGCGCCGGGCCTGGCCTATCTCGAGCCCGGCGTGGTGGCGAACCTGAAGAATTGCCAGGCCGCCTGGTGCCGAATCGAGGCCCAGGGCTTCGACGGCTGGATCCATCGCAGCGAGATCTACGGCACCAACGCCGACGACTAGCGAACGCCCCCGGGCGACGGCCGAATCCGCACCCGACCGCCGCCGGGGCCGGCCGTCTAGTCCAGGTCAGAGGCGAGGGCGCGGCGCACCGCTTCGGACAGCACCGTCATGTGGGCATAGGCCGGATGCGAGAAGCCGAGCACGACCTCGGCGCCGTCCGCCTTGAAGGCGGCGGCCTGCTCGGCGGTGAAGGGAAAGTGGATGAACTGGACTGACGAGGCCTTGCCGGCCGCCGAGGTGCGGTCGACGTCGGCCTCGGGCACGCCCTTGATCGTCTCGCCGGCGACCTTGAGGAAAGCCGTCTCCTCGACCCCGCCAAGGGCCGCCAGAAAGCGTTGCCGGCGCGCCGGGTCGTCGATCTCGAACATGACCGTCGCCACCAGCTCGTCGCCCTTGGGCACCAGGGGGTTGTAGGCGGCCAGCTCGTCGGCGATCTGCGCCTCGCCGCCCTTCTCGACGAACAGCATCTCGTGGATCTGGTACCACATGGTCAGATAGGTCTCGAAATAGAAGGTGGCGACCGGGCCGACCTCGACGCGCCGATCGCGCTTCACCTCGGCGAGCTTGCCGCGCCAGTCCTTTCGCTCGGCCGCGTAGACCTCCATCGGCAGGATGTCCTCGCGCGTCACTTCCCGCTTGTTGCTTGCCATCATCGAACGTCCTCGTCTGTTCTGCGCCGGCTCGCGAAGTCGGCCGCGCCTCAGGCCGAGAGGCCGTAGGCGCGGGCGAACAGCTCGATCGGGTGGCTCGCCGGCTCGGTCGGGCGCGCGTCGCCGTCCTTCAGGCGCTCCATGCCCTGCAGGATATGGGTGCCCGCCAGCGGGCACTCCGAGGCGACGAAGGCCTTGGCGCTCTCCGCCGCCTGGCGCGCCACCGGCCGGCCGACCTTGAGCGCGACCTCGAAGTTCTCCTTCATGACGCCCCAGGACCCGCCGTGCCCGGAGCAGCGCTCGATCACCTTGATGTCCGCCTCCGGCAGCAGGCGCAGCATGTCCGCCGCCTTGTGGCCCATGTTCTGCGCCCTGGCGTGGCAGGCGATGTGCACCGCCACCCCGCCGGGCAGGGGCCCGAGGCCGTCGGCCAAGCCCTCGTTCTTCGCGATGTCGACCACGTACTCGCTGATATCGTAGCTCGCCGCGGACAAGGCCTTGACCTGCGGTTCCTCGGGCAGGATCAGCGGCCACTCGAACTTCAGCATGAGGGTGCACGACGGCACCAGGGAGATCACGTCGTAGCCCTTTTCGATCCAGGGCGTAAGCGCGCCGGCAACCCGCTTGGCGGCCTCCGCCACCTTGGCGATCTCGCCGTGCTCGAGCTGCGGCATGCCGCAGCAGGCGGGATAGACCACTTCGGTTTCGACCCCGTTCTTGGCTAGGACCGCGCGCGCCGCCATGCCGATGCCGGGATTGTTGTAGTTGGCGAAACAGGTGGCGTAGATGACCGCCTTGCGCCCGAAGGCCGGGGCCTCGCGGTTGACCTCCGGTGGCTCGGCCTTGGCCCGCATGGCGAAGGTC
>JAWWCG010000696.1:0-2410 GCA_033720555.1 Kiloniellales bacterium
CCCCGCGCGGTCGACCGCGCAGTCGGCCCCTTCTGCGAGGGTCTCGGATGGCGGTCAACGACCGGCCGGCGGGTGCACGGGGCATCCGCCGGCCGAGCGTTCGCCCACGGCGCCAGGCGCTCGTGGCTAGAACAAGTAAGCTATGTTGCAGTCCTGGGAATCGGCATCCACGTCCCAGATGTCCGGATCGACCGTGGTGTCGATGCACACCGCCTCGCGTCCGCCCCAGGAGAGGCCGCCGGGACCGGTCAGGGTCGGCGTGCCGCCGTCGTCCACGGTGGCGCGCACGGAGCCCGTCGTGGGCACGGCGTCGTCGAGCTTGGTGTCGAGCTCGCGCGCGATGTCCGCAGGGATGCCGCGCCCGAGCACCAGGTGCAGACGCGAGGTCGGGGCGACGACGCCCACGTAGTCGGCGGTGTGGGTGACCACGATGGCGCCGTTGAACGGGTTGAAGGGCCCGTTGTTGTTCTGGGGCGTCGGGATCTCGGTGCCGCCGTCGTAGGAGCCGTTGATGAAGCCCGCCTTGGAGAGGTGCTCCCAGAGGGCATTCGGCTCCTGGTACACGGTGACGCCGCCGGTATGATCGATGCGTCCGTTGTTGTTGCCGCCGCCGTTGACACCGCCGCCGATGGCGCTGGCCGCGGTGGTCGCGTCCCAGTCGCCCGGAATGCGGCGATAGCGGTCCACGAAGCCGAAGTAGGCCGCCTGGATGCCGGACGTGGTGTCCGCCAGGTTGCGCACTCTGGCGCTGTTGATGAGCTCCTGACCCTTCAGGATGCCACCGAGCAGCAGGCCAATGATGACCAGCACGATGGCTATCTCCACCAGGGTGAAGCCCTGTTCCTGTCGCTTCATCGTCGAGCCCTCCCGCATTGGAAGTCGCAAATCTTCCAGAACTGCCAGCAATTCGCGTGCCAACTTCGGGCTCACGACTGCGAAATCCGACCGGCGCCGCCCGGGCGGGCCCTGGCACCGGTCCGTCGAGGCCAAAGCCTAGCCCATGGCACCCGGAATTCCACACCCGCGCCGGCGGCCTCGCCGAGGCCCTGAAGCCGGCCGTGACCGCGACCTCAGGGCGCGGCCCGCTGCTTGCCCTGACCCGGGGGCCTTACTAGACTCAGTGCGTTCATCTCCACCATGAGACCCCTTTCCATCGATTTCCCCAGACGAAATCACGCCGCGTCCGGTCGTTTAGGGGCTCATGGCGGAGCGGCGTCCGAGGCGCCGCGCACCACCGTCACGCCGAGGTCCACGGCGCAGGATCGTGCCGCACGGTGGGCGGCGCTGCTGCGCCGTCACGGCATCCAGATCGGCCTGGTCTTCGGCGTCTTCATCCTGTTCGTGCTCAACGCCAGCGGCGTGTTCGAGCTGTTCGTCAGGTTCGACGAGGGCGCCCTCACCTTCCCGGCCATCGTGCGCACGCCGGAGTTCCTGGTGCTGCTCCTGATCGGCGTGGTGCTGTCGCTGGCGCTGCCGATGCTGAGCCCGATCAAGGCCTCGCTGCTCACATTCGTCTCCATGCTGCCGGTGCTGTACATGGGCTATGCGGTCTCGAGCCACCGCCCGCTGCTGCCGATGGAGTACTCCCTGCTCACCATCCTGATGCTGTTCGTGGTCAACGTGCTCATCAGCTACTTCACAGAAACATCGCGAAAACAACAGCTTATAAACGCCTTCGGGCAGTACGTCCCGGCCGAGCTGGCGGCGCGCATCAGCCAGGATCCCGAGCAGTTCTCGCTCGAGGGCGAGTCGCGCGAGCTCAGCATCATGTTCTGCGACGTACACAACTTCTCCGCCATCTCCGAGCAGCTCGAGCCGAAGGAGCTCGCGGATCTGCTCAACACGCTGTTCACGCCGCTCTCGCGCATCCTGTACAAGCACCACGGCATCATCGACAAGTACATGGGCGACGCCATCATGGCGTTCTGGGGGGCGCCGCTCCCCGACACTCACCACGCCTCCAACGCCGTCAGCGCGGCCTTCGAGATGCAGGAGGCCATGAAGGAGCTGATGCCCCGCTTCCGCGACCGCGGCTGGCCCGAGGTGTCCATCGGCATCGGCATCAACACCGGCGTGGTGAGCGTCGGCAACATGGGCTCGGAGTACCGTGTGGCCTATACCGTCATCGGCGACGCGGTGAACCTGGCCGCCCGCCTGCAGGAGCTGACCCGGGTCTACAGCGCGCGCATCATCGTCGGCGAGGCCACCCGCCGGGCCTGCCCGATCGTCGTCTACCGCGAGCTCGGCCTGGTCCAGGTCAAGGGCAAGAACGAGCTGGCACGCATCTACGAGCCCTGCAACCCCTCCACGGACCCCGAGAGCACGCTGGTGGCCAACATGCACCGGCACAACGACGCGCTGCGCTGCTACTACGACCGCAACTGGGAGACCGCCGCGGAGCTGTTCCGCC
>JAWWCG010000697.1:0-2399 GCA_033720555.1 Kiloniellales bacterium
CGGGGCGAGCGATAACGACGGCGAGGAAGCGCAATTGCAGACCCAGCTGTCGGAGCTGAGGCAGCGGCTCGACCGCCAGTCGCAGACTATCGACGAGCTTAAGCGGATCGAGCAAAGCTTCAGCGAGGCCCGGGCCAGCGATCAGCAAGTGGCGGACCAGATCGAGCAACTGACCGCGCAATTGGGCGAGGTACAGAAGCAACTCGACGAGGTTTCGGTTCGCCTCGAGCAGGTAGGGATGCGCGAAGGCGCCGCCGCGAAAGCCGGGAGCGCGCAGCAGAGGCAGCAGAACGACTGACGGCGCGGCCGCCCCGGGCGCGCTGGCAGCGTCGTTGGGCGCGGTTCATGCCCGGCGAGGGCCCCGCTCAGAATGTCGGCTTGGCGGGAAGGATCGAGGCGTCGCTGTCGCCGTCGTGTCGAATCTCGCGCCAGATCGCCAGGATGAAGCTGTAGATCCCGAAGGCGACCAGGCCGAGGGCGATGACGGCGAAGAGCACGGGCCCGGCCGGTTGTGCGCGCAGCCAGGTGAGAGCGCCGTCGAGGCCGCGCGCCTCCTCCGGCTGCACGTGAACGCCGGCATAGACGAAGAGCCCGCCGACGATGCAGAAAACCAGGCCGCGCGCGGTCAGTCCGAAGGCGCAGATTGGCGACAAGGCGGCCAGCTTTCGCTCGTCCAGCGCCAAGCGGCGCTCGTAGCGCTGCCTCAGACCTTTCCATATCTGGCTCGCGCCGGCGCCGATGATGGCCGCGCCGACCGCGCCGACGAGATAGCGCCCATAGGGCTGGGCCATCAGCCAGGCGGCCAGGCCCTCGTTGCCGCCGCCGCCGAAACGCTGTCCGATCACCAGCGTCACGGCGTAGAAGGCGAGCGCCAGGTGCGAAAACGCGCTGACCAGCAGCCCGCCCCGGATCACCAGTCCCTTTGCGTCCGTGCCGTGATCGTCGGCGTCGAACGCACCCTGGACGAAGCGCCAGCCGGCATGGCCGAGCAAGCCGACCGCCAGGACCACGACTATGACGGGCCCGAGCGGCTGCGCCAGCAGCTCTTCCAGCGCGCCCTTGGCGTCGGTGGTCTCGCCGCCCGCCCCGACCGCGGCGAGTACGGCTAGGCCGCCGACGACAAGGTAGACGAGCCCGCGCGCGCCGTAGCCCATCCGAGCGAGAAACTTTAGCCTGTCCAGACTCATGCACCCGCCTCCCGCGCCGGTTGATGTTACCGGGATCGAGAACGAAAACTGACTGCCCGACTGATTGCCCCCCCTGATTGCCCCTTGGCGCCGGTAACGCCAAAGCGCTCGCTTGGTTCCCGCGTCAGCGTCGCATGCCCGCGGATTTCGCTCCCGCCGTCCGCCTCTGGGACGCCTCGCCGGCCCAAGGCGCGCGGCCGGCGCCGGCTCCGGACGGGAACCGCGGCGGGACCGGCGCGTTGTGCTGGCGGCGAGAGCGTCTGTCGCTCGCAGATCCCCGTCGTCCGAGCGTTGCGACGATGGGCGAGCGGCGCTTGCGCCCGGCACGCCGACCCGGAGAGGCAGCCATAGGACCGAAGCCCGGCGAAGAGACCGCGCCGTCCCGCGTTCGACGTTGGACCGACAGGATCAATCGGTCCCGGCGGGCGCTTTGGGTGCTGTTCTGGGCGTCCTTCGCCGAGACCATCATCGTTCCGATCCCCATAGAGCTGGTGCTCATTCCCTTCATGGTCACCAACCGGCATCGGCTCTGGCGCACGGCCGCGGTGGTGACGGCGGGCTGCCTGCTCGCGTCGATGGTGGGCTACGGGGTCGGCTATCTGTTCCTGGATTCGCTCGGCCGAGCCGTCATCGAACACTTCGGGTGGTCCGCCGAACTGGAGCGATTCAGGACATTGTTCGAGCGATACGGCTTCTGGGCGATCGTCGCGGTCGGCGTCATCCCGATTCCGTTTCAGGTCGCCATGCTGGCGGCCGGGGCGGCCGGCTACTCGATCGCGCTGTTCGTGCTCGCGGCGTCGATCGCCAGAGGGATCCGCTACTTCGGCCTAGCGCTCCTCGTCCGGCTCTACGGACGGCATGCCGAGGACTATTGGAAGCGTCACAAGACGCAGGCCTCGATCGTCGCGACGGCGGTGGCGCTCGCTCTCTTGGCTGGCGTGGTTTGGTTTTAGAGCCGTCGCGTCGCCGCCATGTCGCCGTCGTGTCGCCTCGTGTTGCCGGACGTCCGGGCGGCGCATCGCAGGCGGCGCGAATACCAAAAGACGTCATTTCGTATCGGGCATGAATCGCAAGGCGGCGAGGCGCGAGAATGACGACCGTGGAACTAATCGACGGCTCACGCGTTCCTTCCCGCATGAATTTCTCTCAAGCAGCGTTACTCAAGAGAACGGGAGTCATGGACATGATTAGAAGCAAACTGCTCGTATCGAC
>JAWWCG010000698.1:0-2399 GCA_033720555.1 Kiloniellales bacterium
CGAAGGCGAAGGCGGGATCAAGGTCGTGGTCCGTGACGGCAAGGTGCTGTCGGCCGAGCTCAGCATCTTCGAGCCGCCGCGCTTCTTCGAGGCCTTGCTGAAAGGCCGCGCGTTCTCCGAAGCCCCCGACATTACCGCGCGGATCTGCGGCATCTGCCCGGTCGCCTATCAGATGAGCGCGATCCATGCGATGGAGGACGCACTCGGCGTCTCGGTCGACGGGCCGCTGCGCGCGCTTCGACGGCTGCTTTACTGTGGCGAATGGATCGAGAGCCACACGCTGCACATCTACATGCTGCACGCGCCGGACTTTCTCGGCTACGACGGGGCGCTCGACATGGCGCGCGATCACGAAACCGCCGTCCGCCGCGGGCTGGAGCTCAAGAAGGCGGGGAACGAGATCCTGTCGTTCCTCGGCGGCCGCGAGATCCACCCGATCAACGTCCGCGTCGGCGGCTTCTATCGAACCCCGCGCCGGCGAGAGCTGCGCCCGCTCGCCGCCTCGATCGAGCGCGCCCGCGATCTGGCGCTCCAAACGGTCCATTGGGTCGCCGGCTTCGACTTCCCCGAGCGCGAGCGCGACTATATCTTCGTCGCCCTCCGCCATCCCGGCGAGTATCCCTTCAACGAAGGGCGCATCGTCTCCAGTCACGGGCTCGATATCGCCGCGGCAGAGTACGACTCGCGGTTCGAGGAAACGCACGTCGCGCGCTCAACGGCCCTGCAATCGCGGCTGCGCGACGGCGCGGCCTATCTCGTCGGACCGCTCGCGCGATACAGCTTGAATTTCGACCGCCTGTCGGCGCCGGTGCAGCAGGCGGCGCGCGACGCCGGCCTCGGCCCGACCTGCCGAAATCCCTACCGGAGCATCGTGGTGCGTGCCGTCGAGGTGCTACACGCCTGCGAGGAGGCGCTGCGCATCATCGCGGACTACGAAGAGCCCGACAGGCCGGCGGTGGAGATCGAGCCGGGCGCGGGCATCGGCTTCGGCGCGACGGAGGCGCCGCGCGGCCTGTTGTACCACCGATACCGGCTGGAACCCGACGGCACTATCGCCGAGGCGCGGATCGTGCCGCCGACCTCCCAAAACCAGGCGAGCATCGAGGAGGATCTGACGAGCTACGTCGGCGGCTTCCTCGACCTGCCCGACGAGGCGCTGCGCCATCGCTGCGAGCAGACGGTGCGGAACTACGACCCGTGCATTTCCTGCGCCACGCATGTCCTGCGGCTCGACTCGGAGCGGGGCTGAGCCATGCCAGCCGACGACAGGCTTCGCCTGGCGACAGGCATCGCCGACACAGGCCCCGCGCCCGGCGCGCCGGACTGCCGCGCCGGCGTGGAAAAGAAAGGAGTTGCGCCATGCAGCGTTTGATTGCCCGTTTGATGGCCGTGCTGACGGCCGCCCTGTCGCCTCTGGCTTGGGCGACCCCGAGCCTCGCCCAGGCCTATGGCGATCGGGATGTCTGGTGGCATCCGGGATGGGGTTGGGGCCACATGATCTTCGGCGGCCTGATGATGCTGTTCTTCTGGGGCGGACTCATCCTGCTCGTCGTGCTGCTCGTGCGCTGGCTGGGCAGCACGGGCGGGTCCGGCCACGCCGCGGGCCCGGCGGGCCCGGCGGGCCGCCGGACGCCGCTCGAGATCCTGCAGGAGCGCTTCGCCAAGGGGGAGATCGAAAAGGAGGATTACGAGGAGCGCAAGCGACTCCTCTCGGAGTGAGCGCCCCGCGCCGGCAGAGCCCGGCCTTAGCCGGCCGTCTTCGCCATGTAGCTGGAGATCAGGTTCCGGTAGTTCGGCAGGTGATCGGCCAGCAGGCTGCCGAGTCCCTCGATATCGTTACGCCAATCGCGGTGTAGCTCGCAGGCGACGCCGAACCAAGTCATCAACTGCGCGCCGCCCTGCTCCATGCGGCTCCACGACGCATGACGGGTCACCTCGTTGAACGTGCCCGAGGCATCGGTCACGACAAAGACCTCGTAACCTTCCTCGACGGCGGAAAGTGCGGGAAAGGCCACGCAGACCTCGGTGACGACGCCGGCGATGATCAGCTGCTTACGGCCGGTGTCCTTCACCGCCTTGCGGAAATCCTCGTTGTCCCAGGCGTTGATTTGGCCTGGCCGGGCGATATAAGGCGCCTCGGGAAAGGCCTGCTTCAGCTCGGGCACCAGGGGGCCGTTGGGCCCGTCCTCGAAGCTGGTCGTGAGAATCGTCGGCAGCTCGAAGAACTTGGCGGTGTCGGCCAGCGCCAGCACGTTGTTCTTGAACTCGCCCGGCGAGAAATCCTGCACCAGGGAGATCAGGCCCGACTGGTGGTCGACCAGAAGAACCGTGGCGTCGTCCTTGCGAAGGCGCTTGTACATGTCGGCCATTTCCGTCTCCTCGTGGCTATGCGTCGTGTC
>JAWWCG010000699.1:0-2394 GCA_033720555.1 Kiloniellales bacterium
AATTCGCCATATCGCGGCAATCCACTGCAATATCCACGGCGCAATCGCCTGCGCAATCGACTGCGCAATCCACTGCGCAGTCCACTGCCAATATCGACCCGTGCCGTCCGGCGGGGCCGCGGCATCGGCCCCGCTCGGCCGGGCGCCGGCCTGAAAATCGTTTCGTGCGACGCCCGTCGGCCTACCTTCGCCGGCCTAACCCGGTTCGTGGCGTCGTCGGCGCCGCCGCAAACGGAGACAGCGAACCTCGCCGCGCGGCCGGACCTTGGCTCCGTCCCTGGATGGGTCGCTAACGTCCTTTCATGGCGCAAGGCCGGCCACGACAATAAAACCCGCCAAAAATCGGCTTCGACGGGCAAAAGCGCGGGCGCAAACCCGATCCCGTCTCTTGGGCATGATGGCCTGCGCCGCGAAGATTGCAAGCCTCGAGGGCCCGCCTACGTGTCAGCCTACGTGTCAGCCTGCGGGTCAGCCGGCGTGTCAGTCGGGAAGTCAGGCGTGTGGGAAGTCAGGCGCGCGCGGGCGCGCGGGCCGCGGGGGCAGGGGGGAGGGGCAGGGGGAGCGCTTGGCTCAGGCCGCGGGGCTGAGCCTGCGGGGCCGGCGCCGGGGCAGCTTCTTCCGGATCTCGCGGATCGCCGCGCCGGGCTCCGACTCGTCCGCCAGCAGGCGGTGGTTCAGCGGGTCGAGCAGAACCGAGCAGGTGAGGGTCCTGAACTCGTTGGGCCGCTCGACGTTGCACAGGCGGGCGTGGACGATGCCGTTCGGATCCGGCGAGAGCGCGATCACCTGCCACACGGTGGAGTCGCCGCCGGCGGCGCAGTATTGCTGGCCTATTCGAACCTCGCTTGCCGACATGACGCCAGTCCTCCTCGCTCGTGTCGGTGGCCCCATTCGAAGTGCGTTAAATAGCCCGTTCACCTTAATAAATCCTTGCGCGGCGCCGTCCGGCGGCTCGCCGCCCGGGGGGCCAACCGCCGGCCGCGCGGCGCCGAGACCGCGCCGGTGCTTGCCCGTTTACTTTCCGTTAACCATAAAGGCGGTAGTTGTCGTGAGCGGGTGAGGCGGCCCTGCGAGACCGATGCGCAGCACCGGAACGAACGTGTGCGACTTGGCTGATGTGATCCGAACGGGTCGGGCCGCGTTGGAGGACGCCGCCGAAGCCGACAAGACGCAGGGAACACGTCCATGATCTTTAACGAAGCGAGAGAAGCGCTGGCCTTGGCGGTCCCGCCGCATCCCGGCGATCCTCTGGCCGGCTTGCCGTTGCCCAACGCCGACGCCCTCGACGAGATCCGTCAGGGCCAGAACATCGGGCATCAGTACTACATGGTCGCCTCGGAGCTGGTCGAGATCGCCGAGCGCCGGCTCATGGGCAACCCGGCCCGTCGCGTCCTCGCCGCCCTCAAAGGCGGGCGAGGGCGCGCGGAGCACCGCCCGGCGGCGCTCGACACCCACAACCTCGGGGACGGGGCGATCGACGCCCTGGTCCGGCTGGAGGAGGCGATCTGGGCGGCTCACGGCGCCCGCCTCGACTTCGACAGCGCGCAGCCGAACTGGCGCGACGAGGCGATCCTCGCCCTGTTCTACGGCTCGCCCTGGCGGCTCCGCCAGGCCTGGGACCTCGGCCCGGTCGTGAGCGACCCGGTGACCGGGGAAATCTTCGTTTGGCCGCTCGAGCGCATCCTCGCCCTGGAATGGCGGGCGCGGGCGCTGGCGGCGCGGGAGATGTACCACGACCTGCCGTTGACCGCGCGCGCGTGCGACATGCTCAAGGCGCGCGCGCAGGCGCTCTTGGACCAGGACCGCGAGAACTACAAGGCGCTCTATATGCTGCTGTGGGCCGATTTCGCCGAGAGCCTCTATTGGAGCCATTACGACCTTGTCCACCACCCGACGTGGGAGCAATACGCCGAGGGCCGCTTGGCCCAGCGCAACCTGCGCCTGCGCAGCTCGAAGGCGGCCGTGGAGGGCTTGGTGAAGCTGCTGTTCGGCCCGGGATACGCGCCCCAGGGCCTGACCTACCTGCGGCCCTGGCGCAGCACCTGGGACCATGTCGGCGCCCTGATCTCGCGTCAGCCGCTGGCGCGCAAGAGCTGGTCGAGCGAGGAGACCTACGCCCTGCCGGACGCGGCCTAGCGGCCGAGCTCCGGCCCCGCCGGCCCGAGCTAGGCGGCGTCGGGAGTGGCCGGGTCGATCGTCACCTTCAGCTCCGAGATCCGGTCGGAGGGAAATCCGGCCAGCTCCGAATGGCGGCGCACCGTGGCCTCGTCCTTCGCCAGATAGATGCAGTAGGTCCGATCGTTCGAGATGAACGACGTCACCCACTGGATGTCCGGCCAGAGCTGCGCGACGATGCGGTTGTCGATGTCGGCGATCGCGCACAGCTCCCGGCGC
>JAWWCG010000700.1:0-2392 GCA_033720555.1 Kiloniellales bacterium
GACGAAGCCTTCGATGCGGCGCGCGAAGATGCGCCCCTCGCTGTCGACGTTGGGCCCGGTGAAGATGAGGGCGTAGTCCGGGCCCAGCTCGCCGAGCGCAGCCAGCAACTCGTCGAGGCGCGCGAGGCTGCGCTCCATGGCAAGGGTCTCGGGGTGGAAGGTGACCAGGAGATTGTGGGCCCGGGCCGGAATGCCGAGCGCCGCGAAAGTCTCCTCGCGCGCCATGCGCTTGATCTTGCGGATGTCGTCGAGCCCCGGATTGCCGACCATGTAGACGTGCTCCGGGTTCTCGCCGAGCTGGCGCAGGCGCCGCGCGGCGGTCTCGTTGGTCACGAAATGCAGGTGCGCCATCTTGGTGATGGCGTGGCGGATGCCCTCGTCGAAGGCGCCGTCGACGGTGTCGCCGCCGCACAGATGGGCGATCGGCACCCGCGCGATCACCGCGGCCTGGGCGGCGGCGAGGATCTCGTAGCGGTCGCCCAGCACCATCAGGATGTCGGGGCGCAGGCGCTGCAGGACGTCGGCGAAGCCGATCACGCCGTAGCCGATCGACTTGGTGACCGCGGCTACGTCGTCGCCGCGCTGGGTGGACTCGACCCGGGCGGTCACGCGGAAGCCGTCCTGCTCGATCCGCCGGTAGGTGAAGCCGAACTCGGTCGTCAGGTGCAGGCCGGTGACGATGATCTGGAGGTCGAGGCCCGGATCGTCGCGGATCAGCCGCATGGGCGGGGCCAGGAGGTTGTAGTCGGCGCGGCTGCTGGTGACCGCGCAGATCTGCCGGGTCTTCATGCCTCTTTTCCTTTGCCGTAAAGCGGCGCCGGGCGCACCGGGCGCTGGCCGCGGGGCGCCGGGCCCGGGCCTCGGCTCGATCGCCGATCACGAGACTTGCCGTGGCGGTGTCGCATGTTCCACCGTGGGTCGCCGATCCGGCCCGCTCGGGGGCCGTTCTCTGTCGCTGGGCCCAGCTTAGGCGGGCCCGGTTTACGGATCGTTAAGGCTGTTCGGCGAGGGATGGTTAAGGGATCGCGCCGGATCGAGGACGCATTCGCGCGCGCAATCAAGGACGGGCCGGCGAGGCATGAGCGAAGTCCCCCATCTCGAGAGCGACGGCGTGTGGTGCCGGCTGGGCGCGCCCGCCCCGGCGCCCGGCCGCCCGGCCCTCATCCTCGACCGCGACGGGGTGGTGGTGGAGGAGGCGCATTTCCTCCGCCGGCCCGAGGACGTGCGCCTGGTGCCCGGCGCCGCCGCGGCTCTGGCGCTCGCCCGCCGGCGGGGACTCGCGGTGGTGCTCGCCACCAACCAGTCCGGGATCGCCCGCGGCCTGTTCGGCTGGGCCGAGTTCGCCGCCACCCAGGCGCGCGTCGAGGAACTGCTGGCGGCCGAGGGGGCGGCCGGCTTCGACATGGTGCTCGCCTGTCCGTTCCATCCCGACGGCCGGCCGCCCTACCGCGGCGAGCATCCCTGCCGCAAGCCGCAGCCGGGCATGCTGCTGCGGGCGGCCGCGCGCCTCGGCCTCGACCTGTCACGCTCCTGGGCGCTCGGCGACCGGGCCCGCGATCTCGACGCCGGCCGCGCGGCCGGCTGCGCCGGCGGGCTCCTGGTGTCGACCGGCTATGGCGGCGCGGCGCGCGCGGCGGCGCTCGCCTTGGCGAGCCCGGCCTTCGAGGTGCGCCTGGCGAAGAGCATCGCCGAGGCGCCTTCGCTGCCGCTCTTCCAGCCCTGAGCCGAGCCCCCGCGGCCGGCGCCGGGCCGCCGCCGCCCGCGTGCCCCTGCGCGTGCCGCACTGACCAAGTTGCGTTGACAAGGTGGCGGCGCGGTGTCTCAATGACGGCCACAACAACGACCGGTCCGGTGTCTGCGGACGGCAGGATTGGCGATCGTTAGGACAGGGGAGAGGTTTGCAACGAGCATTCGGCGCAGGATGTGCCTGTTTCGGCTCAATCTGCTCGATCAGACCCGTAGCGCCGGCGCGGCGGCGACGTCGCCTGCCTAAGGGCCCGGCGCGGGCGCGTCGCGTGGCCGCGCCGACCTGTCAGTCGGGCCAGGGCGCAGCGCCCAGATCCGTCACCAGCGCGATAGTCACGCTTCGCTCCGCCGGCGAGGTTGCCCCGGCCGGCCGCAAGCGAGCGTCCGGCTGCGCGGCGCGCCGCCGGCCGCCGGGCCGGCTCGGTGCATCGACGGCAGACATCACTCATTAAGGAGGCTCACGAATATGGAAGCCAAGGAACTGATGGAGAAAGTGACGACCGGCAAGATGACGCGCCGGGACTTCAAGAAGGCGCTGGCCGCGCTCGGCTTGGGCCTGGTCGCGGGCCCCATGGTCTCGCGCCGGGGCCTGGCGGCGACCGAGGACCACCCGGTCGTCTTCACCTGGGAAGGCTACGAAGAAGAA
>JAWWCG010000701.1:0-2391 GCA_033720555.1 Kiloniellales bacterium
AGCCAGCCGGCCAGCGTCTCGGCCTTGCGGCGCTCGGCGTCGCTGCCGGCGGCGAGCGCCTCGCCGACCAGCGCCAGGCCCATGCGGTCGAGCGCCTCGTCGCGGCAGCCGTCGCGCAACAGCGCCTCGGGGGTTGCCCGCGGATCCGCCCCGAGGCGCGCGAAAACCTCCGCCACGACGGCCTCGAGGCCGGCGCGGCGGTCGATCATCCGGCGCAGGCGCCCGCGCTCGCCGATCAGCTCGTTCATCACCTCCGCGAAGCCCTGCTCGTGGCGGTGCGCCGCCACCTCGTGGGCGGCTCGGGCCAGCTCCGAGTCGGCGGCCTCGAGGCTCGACGACAGGACCTCGATCCGGGCCGAGTCCAGCATTTCCGCCGCCGTGCGCTCGTCGAGCACCTGGAAGTGCGGCGCCACGCCGGCCTCCAGCGGAAAGCGGCCGAGCAGCGACTGGCAGAACGCGTGGATGGTCTGGATCTTCATGCCGCCGGGCGCGTCCAAGACCCGGGCGAAGAGCTCCCGCGCCGCGGGGATCTCCGCCAGGTCGACCGGGCGGCCGAGCAGGTTGGAGACGTCGCGCACCACCTCCTCGTCGGACCCGCCGGCCCAGTCTTTCAGGCGCTGGGCCAGCCGGTTCGCCATCTCCGCCGCCGCCGCCTTGGTGAAGGTCAGGCACAGGATCTTCGCCGGATCGGTGCCGTCGAGCAGCAGGCTCAGCACCCGGTTGGTGAGGACCGTCGTCTTGCCGGTTCCCGCCGACGCCGTGACCCAGGCGGAGGTCCGCGGCCGCGCCGCGCGGCGCTGGACCGCGTCCGCCTTGGCGTCTCGCTCGGCCACGGCGGTCACGCCGGCCCCTCCACGGCGACGCCGCCCAGCGACCACTCCTTGATCCGCGCCAGGTGCGCATAGTCGCTGAATCGCGGCGCCCGCAGCGGCCGCGGCACCGAGGGATAGCCCGTCGCGGGGTCGTCGAAGCGGGCGATCAGCCGCGCCAGACCGTCGCGGGCGGCCGCGGCGAGGGCGTCCGGGTCGGCCCTGAGCGGCACGATCTCGCCGGGCGGCTGGCCGCCGCTCAGCCGCCAGTACTCGAGCGCCGCCACCTCGCCGGCCGGCACGTCGGCGAATCCGCCGGCGGCGGCGATCACGGCCTCCAAGGGGAGCTGGGGCGCGAAGCCCAGCTCGACGTCGCCGGCGCGCGGCGGCGCGCCGGTCTTGTAATCGACGATGGCGAGGGCGCCGTCGGCCCGGCGCTCGATCCGGTCGGCCTTGGCGGTCAGGACGAAGGGGCCGGCGGGCCCGTCCAAGCTCAGTCGCCCGCGCGCCTCCGGCCAGGCCGTGAGGCCGTCCCGGCGGCGCGCCAGATCGACCCCGGCGAACCATTCGGCCACCCGCAGGAAGCGCGGCCACCAGAAGGCCCAGAGGCCGGGGCGCGCCCGCAAGGGCTCGAAGACCTGCCGGCCGACCGCGATCAGCGCGGCCACGGGGTCGGGCGGCGGTCCGTCGGGGTAGGCCCGCAGATAGGCTTCCAGCGCCGCGTGGACCAGGGTGCCGCGCTCCGCCGCCCCGGGGTCGGCGTCGAGCGGCTCGAGCGGCTCGAGGCGCAGCACGTGGCGGGCGTAGAGGGCGTAGGGATCGCGCATCCAGGTCTCGATCTGGGTGACCGACAGGCGGCGCGGCCGGGCGTCCAGCGGCGGGCATGGCGCCGGGGCCGACACGGCCGCGATCTCCGCCGGCCGGTCGAGGGCGTCGGCCCAGCCCCGGCCGCGGCCGCCCTCGTCCGCCAGGGCGTGCGGGCAGCCCAGCGCGCTCAACAGCGCCTCGAGCCGCAACAGCCAGCGCGACGGCACGCTCGGCGCGCCTTCGACCCGACCGGCGCGGGTCAGCACGACCCGCGGCGCGGCGAAGGCCTGGGCGAAGTCGTGGGCCGAGAGGCCGATCCGCCGTTCCGGCAGGGTAAGGCCGAAGGCGGCCTGCATCGGCCGGCTCAGCCACGGCCCGGGATCGACCTGGGCGGGCCAGGTGCCCTCGTTGAGACCGCTGAGGATCGTGAGGTCGAACTGCTGCAGGCGCGCCTCCAGCGGCCCCAGGATGGCGAGGCGCGGGTGGCGGCCGTAGCGCGGCCGCACCACCTGGGCCGCCATGAGGGCGGCGAGAAACGCGGGATAACGCTCGCCGCCCAGCGCCGGGCCGTGGCCGGCGGCCTCGCCGAGCTCCGCCATGAAGGTCGCCGCCGCCTCGCCGTCCGCCCCGGCCCACAGGCGCTCGGCGCCGCTCTCCTGGTCGCTCGCCGCCAGCGCCTCGGCGAAGGCCAGGTGCTCGGCGACGACGCGCGCCGGGTTGGGCCGCCGGGCCGCCAGGGCCTTGGTCAGGGGGGCCGCCAGCTTGGCCAGAGCGG
>JAWWCG010000702.1:0-2380 GCA_033720555.1 Kiloniellales bacterium
TGGGCGAACAGGTTGTGGGTGCCGCCATAGATCGACTGAGAGGAGACGATGTGGCTGCCGGCGTCCATCAGGGTGACGATGGCGAGATGCAGGGCCGCCTGGCCGCTCGCCGTGCAGACTGCGCCGACGCCGCCCTCAAGGGCGGCAATCCGCTCCTCCAGCACCGCCGTGGTCGGGTTGGAGATGCGCGAGTAGATATGCCCGGCGCGCTCCAGGTTGAACAGCGACGCGGCGTGGTCGGTGTCGCGGAAGACGTAGGACGTGGTCTGATAGATCGGCACCGCCCGCGCGCCGTGGACCGGGTCGGGCTGCTGGCCGGCGTGAAGCGCCAGGGTGTCGGTGCGAATGTACTGGGGTCCGCTCATGTGCTCCTCTCTTTTGGGGGGCCGCGCGACCGGCGCGGCGCGGGCCACCCTACAGGGCGGCCTCGGGCGCGTCCAGCCGAGCAGACGGCGCTCCGGCGCCGCTTGGGCGCTTGGGCGCTCGGGCGCTCGGGCGGTCCGTTCCAGGATCGGCTCCTTGCGCGCCTATGCCGTCGTCATCGGCGGTTCTCGCCCGAGGTCCGCGGGTGCGTCGAAGCGGCGTTGATGCCGTTTTCGATCGGGCGCATACTTCGATCGGCGCATGGTCCGATGGGGGTGGCATCGGCCGATCGACAGGAGGGGACAGCAATGAGACAACGGAACCGACGGCTTCTCGTTGGTATTGGCAGTGTCGGCTTGGCCCTTAGCCTTGCCCTGCAGGCTCAGGCGCAAACGAAGGAGGAGGCGGCGGCCTCGCAGGTCTTCTACAACATCAAGGGCGGCCAGACCGTTCTGGTGGACGCGAGCGGCGATCTCGGAAAGATGCCGGAGGCGGTGACGACGGACGACCGGAAGCTTCTCAAGAATCAAGAAACCTGGGCGCTTCAGCCTTTGGTTCCGCCGCAGGGTCTGGCTCGCGTCGAAGACGATTCTCTCGTCGGAAGAAACATGAGAGAGCGCTCGGGCAACACGGTGGGTTACACGGAATCCCTGTTGGTCGATCCGGCGACCGGTCTCGTGCACTATCTGATCGGCTCCGGGGGAAAGATCGGCAACGGGCGTTACGTTCCCGTGCCGGTGTCGGCCGTCGATCTGGACAGCATGCATATTTGGGCGAGCGCCTCGGAGGTGCAGACCCTGGACTGGTACAGCTCCTCCCAGCTCGACGAGAAGTATCCCTCGCAGCAGATCGACAAGCCCATTCGAGCCGCGGATCCGGCCCTCATGCCGACCGCCGCCGTGACCCAATAAGGGGCCTGCGAACCGTCCGCTTGGGAAGAGCATCGAACGCGAGACGCCGAGGTCGCGACCTCGCGGCTGCCGCCGGTGCGTCTTGTTTGAGCTCTTGCGCGGCGATCGAAGTCTCCGCCGCCGCCGAAAAACCGCCGCGAAACGGCGTCGCTTCGGGGTCAACGATCGGCGCGCCAAGACGCATTTTCTATGATAAGGTTTCGATAAATTCGTGAGCATAGTATTCGATCGATTGTGAGGCCATTGCGCGTTTCGGCGCATCGGATTTGGCGCAATCATAGATTACCAAAGAGCGCATAGAGATCGGCAATGGGCTCCAAGTTAAAGTTGCGCGACTTGTCGCGGTCTCTAGGCGCGACGATCGAAGCCAGAGACGTCGCAATCTTGGCTCAGATTGCCGTCCTGTCCTCTATCTCATGGCTGGCTCCGCAGCGCTATTGGCTCAAGCTGTCAGAGAACTTGGGCGCTCTGCGGCGGCTGTTGCGCCGCGACTTCGCGGCGCGCGAGGCTCAGGTCGCCTCATTGCTGCATGGTCGAAACGCGGCCAAGCCGCCGGGCGAGATCGTCCGCATGGCCGACGCATACTACTTTCTCGAGCGGGTGCAACTGCTCCGGCACTATCGTCCCGGCGGCTGGGAGCCTTCCGTCCGGCTCGACGGCGCCGAGCACATCGAGAGCGCACTCGCCGCGGGCAAGGGCGCGATCCTGTGGGTGGCACCCATGCTATTCCATCGCCAAGCGACCAAGATGGCGTTGGCTGGCGCCGGCTATCGCGTCGCCCATCTCAGCCGTTTCTCCCACGGCTTCACCACCGCCACGCTGTTCGGCGAAAGGTGTCTCAACCCTATTCGCACGCGGTTGGAGATGCGCTATCTCGACCGGCGGCTGGTCATCGGCCGCGAGGGCTCGAAGGACGTGGTCGGGCAGTTGGAAGGCCTGCTTCGGCAAAATAGGCTTGTGTCGATCACCGCCGGCCAACAGGCACGGCGGACCTGCTACGTGCCCTTTCTGAACGGTCGCGTCGAACTGGCGACCGCGCCGGCCTTCCTGTCGCACAAAACCGGTGCGCCGTTGCTTCCCGTCTTCACGGTACGAAAGTCCGGCAA
>JAWWCG010000703.1:0-2380 GCA_033720555.1 Kiloniellales bacterium
CCGCTGGCAGCAGTCGGGGCCGCTGGTGATCCATTGCTACGCCGGCGTCAGCCGCTCCACGGCCGCCGCCCTGGCGGTCTTGTGCAGCTACAACGAGGGCCGCGAGCAGGACGCCGCCCACCTGCTGCGCGCGCGCGCGCCCCACGCCTTTCCAAACCGCCGCATGATCGACCTGGCGGACGACCTGCTGGCCTGCGGCGGGCGCTTGCGCGACGCCGTGGCGGCCATGCCCCAGCCCGACTTCCAGGCGCCGCTCAACTGCATCGAGCTGCCGGGGCGGCTCGACTGAGGGCGCGCTGGCAGCCGCCCGTCACGCGACGCGGCAGGCCTGGGCGAAGGCGTGCCGCGGCGCGCGCGGATGCAGGCTGTCGGCGTCGCCGTAGCCCAAATTGCAGAGGAAGTTCGAGCGGAGCGTAGTGCCGGCGAAGAATTCCCGGTCGACCAGGTCGTTGTCGAAGCCGGACATGGGCCCGCAATCGAGGCCGAGGGCGCGCGCCGCCAGGATGAGATAGGCGCCCTGGAGCGTGCCGTTGCGGAACGCCGTGGTCTCGGCCAGCGCCGGGTCGTCGCGGAAGGCGCCGCCGGCGTTCTTCATGTGGGGCGCGAGCCAGGCCATGTCTTCGTAGAAGGCGAGGTCGTAGCCGACGATCGCGCAGACCGGCGCGGTCATGGTCTTTTCCACGTTGCCCTTGTCCAGGGCGGGCTTGAGGCGCGCCTTGGCCGCCTCGCTCCTGACGAAGACGAAGCGTCCGGGCGAGCAGTTGCCGCTGGTCGGGCCGAGGCGCAGCAGGTCGAAGAGCCGCTCCAGCGTCGCGTCGCTCAGCGCCCGCGCCTGCCAGCCGCGGAAGGTCCGCGCCTCGCGGAAGATCAGGTCGAGGCCCTGTTCGTCCAGGCCTTGGATGCGTTGCTTGAGGTCGAGCGCCGCCGCCCGCGCCTGCGCCGTGGCTTCGTCCATGCTGTACCCTCCGAAGCGGATGAGACGGATCGCCCTCTCATAGCAGCTTCGCGCCGCGCGGTCTGCCGCCGCGGCGCGCGCTAACGCCCGCTGCCGCCCCCGCTGCGGCCCGACCTAGTTCGGCAGGCCGGCGCGCGCCAGGGCGCGGGCCTCGCGCTCGGCGACCGCCGGGTTCTGGTAGGGCGGCCAGCGCGTCCATTGCCGCACCGAGAACCGCGGGTAGTCCTTCAGGACCGCGGCCGCCTCGGCCCGCGCCGCGATCAGGCGGCGCATCTCGCTATAGGTCGCGATCAGCTCGACGCGCTGGATCAGCGACGGCGGACCGCCGCCGGCCGCCTCGAGCCAGGCCAGGGCCTCGACGTGGCGGCCGGCCAGCCGGTAAGCACGCCCGAGGCTCCAGCGGTACCAGGCCGGGTAATAGGGGCTGAGGCGCATGGCGCGCTCGATCAGGCTTATGGCGCGCTGGTAGTCGCCGGTGTAGGTGAGGCCGAGGCCGAGCAGGGCCACGACGTCGGCGCCGTTCGGGCTCAGCTCGACGCCGCGCTCGAGCAGCTTGATGGCCTTGGCGTGGTCGCCCTTCATCAGGCTCAAGTTGCCGAGGATCGCATAGGTGCGCGGCCGGTTCGGGTCGAGCTCGACGGCTTTCCGGGCGTAGGCCGCGGCCCGTTCGAGCGCCTGCTCCGGCGACGCGCTCCAGCCGAAGCGGGCATCGACGAAATAGGTCCAGGCGAGCCCGGCCCAGGCGCCGGGATAGTCCGGGTCGAGGCTGGTTGCCCGGCGGTAGAGGCCGCGGGCGCGCAAATTGTCCTCGCGGGTCAGGCGGCGCAGCAGCTTGAGGCCGTTGCCCGCCAGCATCCAGGCCTCGAGGTTGTCGGTGCCGTGCTGGAACGAGATGCGCTCCTGCTCGCCCTCGGTCATCTGCACCTGCAGCGCGGTCACGATCTCCTGGGTGATGTCGTCCTGGAGCTGGAAGATCTGCTTGACCTCGCGGTCGTAGCGCGCCGCCCAGATCTGCTGCGCCTGAAGGGCGTCGATCAGGCGCGCGCTGACCCGCACCTGGTCGCTCGACCACTGGATGCTGCCCAAGAGCAGATAGCGCACGCCGAGGTCCTTCGCCGCCTTGGGCAGGTTGAACGGGGTCTCGATCTGGATCGTGGTGCCCGGCGCGATGACGAACATTTCCGACATGATCGAGAGCGCGTCGGTGATCCCCTCGGTGATGCCGTCGGCGAGATCGGCCTGCGCCGGGTTGTCGCCCAGGGTCTCGAAGGGCAGCACCGCGATCGACGGGGTCTTGGGCAGGGGCAGCGCGAACTCCGCCGGGCGAACCGGCGAAAAGCCCGCGCCGTCGTCGCCGGCGAGGAAGGCGAACCAGACCACCAGGCCGACGGCGGCGAGCGCGCCGACCGCCCCGGCCAGCATCCA
>JAWWCG010000704.1:0-2379 GCA_033720555.1 Kiloniellales bacterium
AGCCCCAGCTCGGCCACCGGCGCATGATCCTTGATGAAGCGGGCGTCCGAGGTGCCGCCGGTGGTGCCGAGCTCGGGCGGCCGGCCGGTCACCTCGGCGACGGCGCCGGCGATCAGCTCGCTCAAGGGGCCGGGCGGCGAGAGGAAGGATTCGCCCGAGACGCGCACGGTGAGCTCGTAGTCGCCGCCCACCGCGTCCAGCCGCTCGCGCAGCCAGCGCTCGACCGTGGCGCTGGTGTGCCGGTCGCTGAAGCGCACGTCGAAGCCGGCGGTCGCCTCACGCGGGATCACGTTGGTCGCCGGATTGCCGACGTCGACCGTGGTCACCTGCAGGCTGGTCGGCTGGAAATGGTCGCTGCCCTGGCACAGCGGCTCGCCGGTGAGCCGCGTCAGCATGGCGAGCAGGCGGTGCACGGGATTGTCCGCCAGGTGGGCGTAGGCGCTGTGGCCCTGCACGCCGGTCACCCGAAGCCGGGCGTTGAGGGCGCCGCGGCGGCCGATCTTCACGGTGTCGCCGAGGCGCTCGGCGCTGGTCGGCTCGCCCACCAGGCAGGCGTCCAGGCGCTCGCCGTCGCGCGCCAGGGCCGCCAGCGCCTTGCGGGTGCCGTTCACCGCCGGGCCCTCCTCGTCGCCGGTGATCAGCAGGCTGAGCGAGCCGCCGAACTCGGCGCCGCGCGCCTCCAGGAACCTCGACAGGGCGGCGAGGTAGGCGGCGATCGCGCCCTTCATGTCGACCGCGCCGCGGCCGTAGAGCCAGCCGTCCTCCAGCTCGGCGGCGAAGGGGTCGTGGGTCCAGGCGGCCGGGTCGCCCGGCGGCACGACGTCGGTGTGGCCGGCGTAGCAGAAGTTGCGGCCGCCCGCGCCGAGCCGGGCGTAGAGGTTGTCCACGTCGGGGGTTCCGGCCTCGCTGAAGACCAGCCGACGACAGCGGAAGCCGAGGCCCTCCAGCGCCTCCTGCAGCAGGTCGAGGGCGCCGCCCTCGGCCGGCGTCACGCTGGGGCAGCGGATCAGCCGCCGGGCCAGGTCGAGGCTGTCGAGCGCGGCCATGGCGTCGGGCTCAGGTCCGCAGCAGCTCGTTGATCGAGGTCTTGGCGCGGGTGCGCTCGTCGACCCGCTTGACGATGACGGCGCAGTAGAGGTTGGGCCCGGGGCTGCCGTCCGGCAGGGCCTTGCCGGGCAGCGTGCCGGAGACCACCACCGAATAGGCCGGCACACGGCCCAATTGGACCTCGCCGGTGGCGCGGTCGACGATCTTGGTCGAGGCGCCGAGGTAGACCCCCATGGAGAGCACCGAGCCGCGCTCGACGACCACGCCCTCGGCGACCTCGGCGCGGGCGCCGATGAAGCAGTCGTCCTCGACGATGACCGGGCCGGCCTGCAGCGGCTCCAGCACGCCGCCGATGCCGGCGCCGCCGGAGATGTGGCAGTTCTTGCCGATCTGGGCGCAGGAGCCGACCGTCGCCCAGGTGTCGATCATGGTGCCGGAATCGACGTAGGCGCCGAGGTTGACGAAGGAGGGCATGAGGACCACGCCCGGCGCGATATAGGCCGAGCGGCGCACGATGCAGTTGGGCACCGCGCGGAAACCGGCGGCGCGAAAGCGCTCGGCGTCCCAGCCGGCGAACTTCGAGGGCACCTTGTCCCACCACGCGGTCGCCGGGCCGGGGCCGCCGGGGATTGTGGTCATGTCGTTGAGGCGGAACGACAGCAGCACCGCCATCTTCAGCCACTGGTTCACCCGCCAGCCGCCGGCGCCCGATGGGTCGCTCGGCTCGGCCACCCGAACCTCGCCGGCGTCGAGCGCGGCGAGCGCGGCCTCGACCGCCTCGCGCACCTCGCCCCGGGTCTGCGGACCGATCTCCTCGCGCGCCTCCCAGGCCGCTTCGATGGTGCCCTTGAGGCTTTCGACGGTCATGGTCCGGCCCTCCCCGGTCTTGCAAAAAACGGCTCCCGCCGGCACGCCGCCGGCCGGGCGAGACCATGCGCTTGGCCCCCCGGCGCGTCAAGCGAGGCGGCGTGGATTCGCGATTGCGCGAGACGGTTTCGGCTACGACGCCGGGGCGCCGAGGCGCTCGGCCAGCCAGGCCGCCAGGTCCTCGGCCACGTGGTGGACGTGGCCGTCGTCCGCGCCGTCGCGCGACCAGTCGCTGTCGTTGGGCACCCAGACGGTGGTCATGCCGAGGGCGGCCGCCGGGCTCAGATTGCGGGCGATGTCCTCGACCAGCACCGCGCGCGCCGGGTCGATGCCGTGCGCGGCGATCATCCGGCGGTAGCTCTCCGGCTCCGGCTTGGGCCGGTAGTCGGCCGCGACGATGTCGAAGATCGCCTCGATGTGGTGGCCGATGCCGAGGCGGGCCAGCACCCGCTCGGCGTAGGGCAC
>JAWWCG010000705.1:0-2366 GCA_033720555.1 Kiloniellales bacterium
GGGCGGAGGACGGCTTCGAGGAGGTGCGCGACGGCATCGGCTGGAGCCTGTCGATCGACCAGGAGAGCGGCGCCATGGTGCTGACCGGCTCCGGCGCGGACGTCGCCTTCGTGATCTTCGGCGCCTGCACCCCTTATTAGGGCCGTCGTTAGGGCCGTCAGGGCCCCGCCACCCGATAGGTGAAGTAGCGCCACGGCGAAACGCCGGCCGGCAGGTCCGCGCGCGGCGTTGCGATCTCCCGGAGCCGGGGATGGGCGAGCGCCCGGTCGCTCAGGACCAACCCGCCCTCGGCCCTCAGCCGGGCGATCGGCGCGGCGATCGCGTGCGCCAAAGCGGCGTCCGCCTGGCGGTCCTCGCTGCCGATGTCGGCGTGGGCGAGGGCGGCGGGCGGGATTTGGCCGGCCATCGCCGGAAGGGTGTCGCGAAAGTCGCCGAGCCGCAGATAGGGCGCCGGCGGGACCGCGTCGGGCGGGGCGTGAAGCTCCTGGTCGAAGGCGTAGATCTCGCGCCCGGCGAGGGCCCGGCGCAAATGGCTGTAGGTCCGCCCCTTGCCGAGCCCGATCTCGAGCACCGGGCCGTCCAGGTCAGCCACCAGGCGGACCGCCGCGTCGAGCGCGGCGCGCTGGGTCAGCAGGCGGGCGATCATGGCGTCCAGTCGGCTCATGGCCCTAGCTTATACACGCTCTGGCGCGGGCACGCCCCGGCTCGTCCATTCTCCGGGCGCCGGCAGCCCCGGCCCGGTCTTGCCTTGTCGGCGTTTCCCGCGCATGTCAGAGGCCTTGGTCGGCACGGCGGGCGGCCTCGCGCCGAACCCGTCGCTGGAAAGGCAGGTGAGCGATGGACGAAGACGGGCTGATAGCCGGATTTCTGCTCGACGGCA
Source organism: Kiloniellales bacterium (assembly GCA_033720555.1). Classification (GTDB taxonomy): domain Bacteria; phylum Pseudomonadota; class Alphaproteobacteria; order Kiloniellales; family JAKSDN01; genus CALJXB01. The sequence continues at coordinate 881 of JAWWCG010000705.1, forward strand.
ATGGCGGCGGCCAGGCGGTCGACTGGCAGGCGATCGAGGCGTGGCAACCGGATCAGGGCGTTCTCTGGGTGCATCTCGACCGTCATAGCGAACGGGCCTGCCAGTGGGTGCAGAACCGAAGCCGCCTCGACAGGATCACCGCCGACGCCTTGCTGGCCGAGGAGACCCGGCCGCGCTCGGTCTCCGTCGGGCAGGGCCTCCTGGTGATCTTGCGGGGCGTCAACCTGAACCCCGGCGCCGACCCCGAGGACATGGTGAGCCTCCGGCTCTACGCCGACGACCGGCGCATCATCTCGGTCCGCCTGCGGCGGCTGATGGCGGTGTCCGACCTGACCGATCGGCTGACGGACGGGCAGGGGCCGCGAACCACGGGCGATTTCCTCGCCATGGTCGCCGACCTGCTGGTCGCGCGCATGGAGCCGGTCATCGATTCCCTCGGCGAGGGCGTCGACCTGCTGGAGACCGAGCTCTCGACGCTGCGCCCGCAGCGCGCCCGGCACGACCTGCGCGAGCTCCGCCACACCGCGATCGTATTGCGGCGCTATCTGACGCCCCAGCGCGACATCATGGGCCGCCTGCAGATGGAGGCCTTCGACTGGCTGTCGCAGCACAACCGGCTCGCCCTGCGCGAGGTGGGCGACCGCATCGCCCGCTACGTGGAGGAGCTGGAGGAGGTGCGCGAGCGCGCGGCGGTGCTGCAGGACGAGCTGCTCAACCGGCTCTCCGAAACCGCCAACCGCACGATCTACCTGCTCACCATCGTCGCGGCGATCATGTTGCCGCTGTCGTTCGTCACCGGCCTCTTGGGCATCAATGTCGGCGGCATGCCGGGCGTCGACGACCCGCGGGCCTTCTGGCTCGTCTGCCTGCTGCTGCTGGCGTTCGCGATCGCCGAGATCTGGATCTTCCGCAAGCTGAAGTGGTTCTGAGCGAAGGGCGGGCGGCATTACCATCCGGGGCCCGTTTACGTTTATGTCCTGGAGGGTGAGTTGACCGTCGAAACCGAAGACGGGACGCAGACCTATGCGGCGGGCCAGCTCTATCCCGAACCGGTCAACCGGACCATGCAGGCCAAGAATCTGAGCGGGTCCGATGGCGTCCAACTGTTAGTCTTTCAGGTCGGCGACGCCGGCAAGCCGATGATGGTCAAGGCGGAGTGAACTGGTCCGCCTGACGCTCTCGCAGGCCGCCGACAGGCAATGCCGCGGGTCGATCCTCGGCAGCGGCGCGCGGCGGCGGTCGCTTAGCGACGTGGAGAGCCCAAGCGGCCCTCGCCCGCCTGTGGCGAAAGCCACAGCGTGGCGCGCGCCGGGAGGCTAGCCTGAGCCTGGCACTGCCTGCCTTGCAGGCGTGACCTCTCTTGATTTGGACTTGGCGCCCCGCGGACGGCCTTCACCTGCCCGTGGGGCGCTCTTGTCGCCGGGCCGAGGCGACAAATGTTCGCTCCGTCAATGCCTTAGCCGGTCGCCGAGCGCGCGAAAAAAAA
>JAWWCG010000706.1:0-2364 GCA_033720555.1 Kiloniellales bacterium
ACGCCATCTACGTCCAGCCGATCAACTACCCGACGGTGGCGCGCGGCACCGAGCGCCTGCGCCTCACCCCCTCGCCGCTCCACCGCGACGCCGACATGGACCGCCTGATCGACGCCCTCCTCGACGTCTGGGCGGAGCTCGATCTGAGGGCGGCCGCTTAGGCCAAGACCTGTCGGCCGGTAGGGACGGGCTTACCGGCCGGCGCGGGCGCTCAGCGCCTTCGGCGCGCAGGCCAGCAGGAAGAGCGCGAAGGCGCCGATCCAGGCGGCCGCCGATAGGTGGATCAGTTCGACATAGGGCAGGGCCGCGACCGTGGCCGCGATCCGCGCCGCTGCGGCGAGGGTGATCAGGGCGAAGGCGGCGGTCAGGGCGGGCCCGGCGCGCAGCTCGTGGCCGCCGTGGCCGAAGATCGCGCGGCTCATGACCGCCAGGGTCATGGTGCCCATCGCCCCGACGGTCAGCGCGTGAACGGCGGCGACGCCGGAGGCGGCCGAGCCGAGGGCGCTGGCCGCGATCAGGGCCAGGCCGATCGGGATCCAGAGGTAGCCGAGGTGGAGCACCCAGAGGAGCGGCTCGCCGAGCACGCGGTAGCCTTGCCAGCGCAGCAGCCGGACCAGGGCGAGCGCCGCCGCGGCCGCCGCCACCGCCGCCAGGGCGAGGCCGTCGGGATCGACGATCCAGAGCAGGAGCGCGATCAGGATCGCCAGCAGCGCCGCCCGGTCCACGACGCCGAACGCGGCGGGCAGGGCGCCGCCGCCGCGCTTGGCCAGCCAATTGCGGGTGAAGCTCGGCGTGATGCGCCCGCCGATCAGGGAGATCAGCAGGGCGATGCAGGCGATGGCGAGCCGCTGGTCGAAGCCGTCGGCCGGCAGGAGGCCGGCGGAAACGGCGTGAAACAGGCCATTGCCGCCGAGGAAGGCCGCGACCACGGCGAGCAGGGGCAGGTTTCGCCAGTTGCGCCCGGCGACGATCTCGCGGCCGGCGGCGGCGAGCAGGACGGCGAGGAACGACAGGTCGGCCGCCGCCGCGAGCCCGGGCCCGATCCAATCGGCGGCGATCATCGCCAGGCGCCCCGCGAGCCACAGAGCCAGCAGGCCCAACAGCGGCCCGCCCTGGAGGGGAAGCCGGCCGGTCCAGTTCGGCACCGCGGTCAGCAGGAAGCCGGCGACGGCGGCGGCGATGTAGCCGTAGATCAGTTCGTGAAAATGCCAGCGCACCGGGTCGACCGCGATCGGCAGCGCGACGCTGCCGAGCATCGCGGCGACCGACAGCGGCAGGACGACGAGCGCCCACAGCGCCGCCAGCACGAAGAAGGGCCGGTAGCCCGCCGAAAGCCAAACCGGCCCGCTGCTCGGCCTGTAGCGGGGCTTCTGCGCCGGCCGCCCCATCAACGTCAATCCCGGATGTGTCGCCATGACACTTCTCGTTCCTGCTTGGCTTCGTTGCTCGGCTTTCGCGACGGCGGCGTGCCGCTAGACGACCGGCGAGCCGTAGCCATAGCTGTAAGGCACCGGGCCGGACAGCGCGACCACGTCGCCGTCGTCGAGCACGTGATAGTCCCTGATGGCGTCGCCGACCAGGCCCGGCGTGATGTCGCGGCCGTTCACCAGGACCAGGAACAGCTCCGACCTCGGCACGCCCAACCGTTCGGCCAGCTCGCCGACCGTCGTGCCGGCCGGCACGCTCACCCTCTGGCGCCGCCCGCGCGGCCCGGCGTAGCGGGCGATGGCGTTGAAGAACCGGACCTCGACCTCGACGGTCACGTCCGCGACGTTGTGGCCCAGGCCGGCCGGCCCGCAATCGAGCATTGCCCTTGGTCTCCAGAAAATAACCCATCTGCCGGGAGGGGCTTTCCCGCGGGACGGCCCCTCTCGAATTCGTTCCGCGGCTAGGTAGCAGCTTTGCGGCCGGCGCGCCTTGACCGCGATCAACCCGGACGTTCGGGCGGCGAGCGTCGGGACGGCGCGGGCCGAGACGCTGGCCGGGACGCTGGCCCTTGACTGGCCGGTCCGCTCAGTAGGGCGCGTCCTTATTCTTCGCCCACAGATCGATGAAGTTGTCGCGGTTGGGCATCGTCACGCCGGCGAGGTTGTCCGCGCTCACCACCTCGTCCTCGGCCACCAGGCCGTTGCGGAAGAGGATGAAGGCGGTCACGGCGTAGACCTCGTCGTCGCTCAAGCTTTTCGGGTTGGGAAACGGCATGGCGCGGCGGATGTAGTCGAACAGCGTGGTGGCGTAGGGCCAGTGCTGGCCGGCGGGCTTGTCGTAGGTCTCGCTCGGCCCGACCGGCGGCATGATCGGCCCCTCGGCGCCGGTCTCGCCGTGGCAGGCGCCGCATTGGGCTTCGAAGATGGCGCGACCCTC
>JAWWCG010000707.1:0-2360 GCA_033720555.1 Kiloniellales bacterium
AAGAGGCAGTCCGGATCCCCATGGCGCACCTCGCGGCGTGTCGTTGGCGCCCCCCATCGAGCATTGGAGGCGCGCCGGCGCGCGGCGTCAAGGCGCGCGGCGCTCCCGGCACTGCGCCAACGCGCGCCGAAAAAGAATCGGCCGCAAGCGCGCCGCCGGTGCTAACCTCAAGGGGCGTTCTGCGACGTCCGCGACCCGGGACGGGCCGAACTGGGGGAGGCCGGGGCATGAACCGCGAGAAGGTCGTCTTCGGATTCTTCATCGTCCTCGCCCTGACCCTCAACTTCGGGTTCTTCCTCGGCGAGCTCGAGAACCCGGCGCACCACAGCATCGTCGAATTGTTCTTCGTCATCGTGGTGAACCTGATCGCCACCATCCTCAAGCTGGGCGACCGGTCGCAGATCGGCGCGGTGCTGCTGGCGACCAGCCTGGTGGCCGACCTGGAGCTGCTCGCCGCGGCGGTGGTCTGGACCGTGGCGGTGCACGTGTCGGAGGCGGGGATGACGCCGACGGTGGTGGCGACCATCGTCTCGCTGGCCGGCGGCGCGCTGGTGGCCAACGTCATCTCGGTCACGATCCTGGTGGCCGAGACACTCATGCTGCGGCGCTGAGCGGGGCGGCGCCATGGCTCGCCCGGCGTCCAGCGGCCGCGTCACCTTCATCGTGCTGCGCACCATGCGCACGCCGATCCTGATCGTGGTCGGGGTCTACGCGGCGTCGATGGTTGGCTGGGTCATGATCCCCGCGGTCGACGTCGCGGGCCGGCCGCAGCACATGAGCTTCTTCCACGCCTTCTATTTCCTCACCTACACGGCGACCACCACCGGCTTCGGCGAGCTGCCCTACGCCTTCAGCGAGGCCCAGCGCATGTGGGGCATCGTCTCGCTCTACGCCAGCGTGGTGGCCTGGCTCTATGCCATCGGCGCGATCATCCGGCTGATCCAGAACCCGCACTTTCAGTTGGCGCTCGCCGAGGGGCGCTTCGAGAAGCGGGTCGCGGCGATCGTCGAGCCCTTCGTCGTCCTGTGCGGCTTCGGCAGCACCGGCAGCCTGCTGGCGCGCGGCCTGAGCGACGCCGGCGTCACCGCGGTGGTGCTCGATCGCGACATCGAGCGGATCCGGGCGCTGCAGCTCCGCGACTACCGGGTCGACATGCCGGGGCTCTGCGCCGACGCCCGCACGCCCCAGACCCTGATCGAGGCCGGGCTGCGGCGGCCCAACTGCCGGGCCGTCGTCGCGCTCACCAACGACGAGCACGTCAATCTCAAGATCGCGGTGACGGCGCGGCTCCTGAACCCCGACCTCAGGGTCATCATCCAGTCCACCTCGGCCGACTACGAGGAGGTGCTGGCGACCCTCGGCGGCGACATCCACGTGATCGATCCGTTTCAGACCTACGCGCGCTATCTCGCGGCGACCATCCAGGACCCGAGGATTCACGCGCTCAGCCAATGGATCTCCGGCAGCCCCGGGGCGACGCTCGACCTCGCCCTGCGGCCGCCGAAGGGCCGCTGGGTGCTGTGCGGGCTCGGCCGCATGGGCAGCCGCATCCGCGAGTCGCTCTCCGCCATCGGCCTGGCGACCGTGGTCATCGACCCGGGGCTGGAGGAGGGCGAGGCCGCCGAGGACGTGATCGTCGGCCGGGCCAACCAGGCCAACCTGGCGGCGGCTGGGATCGCCGAGGCCGACGGCGTCGTCGCCGGCACCAACACGGACTCCGACAATCTGAGCATTCTGCTGAACGCCCGCGCGCTCAATCCCAAGGTGTTCACCCTGGTCCGCCAGAACCTGCACATGAACCAGGTGGTCTTCCAGGCGGCGGAGGCCGACTTCATCATGCAGCCGAGCCTGGTGAGCGCCAGGCGCATCCTGTTCCTGCTGATCGCGCCGCTGCTCAAGAGCTTCTTCGAGGCGGTGCGGGCGCGCGCCGAGGACCCGGCCGACGGCTTCGTCGCCGAGACCCTGAGCCGCCTGCGCGACGTCGTGGGCGGCACCGGCCCGAGGATCTGGACCGTCGACACCGCGCGCCAGCCGGTGACGGCGCTCTCGCGCTTGTGGGCCGAGGGCCGGACGGTGTCGCTGGGCGCGATCCTGCGCGACCCGAGCGACCGCGATGGCTCGTTGGCCTGCGTCGCGCTGGTGGCGTCCCACCTCCGCGAGGGCCGCGAGGGCGGCGAGGGGGAAGAGGCGGGCGAGGAGACGGTCATGCCCGGCCCGGACTACCGCCTGCGTCCCGGCTGCCGCGTCCTCTTCGTCGGCACCCTGGCGGCCCAGCGCCTGCTCGACGCCACGCTCAACAACGACTACACCCTGGGCTATCTCTTGACCGGCGTCGACCCGCCGCGCGGCTGGGTCATGCA
>JAWWCG010000708.1:0-2360 GCA_033720555.1 Kiloniellales bacterium
GCCGTACTCGAAGAAACAGCGCGCGGTATACTCGCTCGGCGCCGCCACCACCACGTAGACGCCCCAGCGAAGGTCCCGAGCGACGGCCGCGCCGTCCCGTTCGAGCGAGGAGACCACCTCGACCTGTCCGCGGTGGTGGAGCACGCCCCCGTCGGCCCGGGGGCGCAGCTTGGCCGCCAGGTCGTCGGCGCCGCACGGCGGAAAGGCGAGGCCGTCGGGCGCCGGCGTCAGGCCGGTCGCGTTGGCGACCGCGGCCATCTCGATCGCCGACTTGGTGCCGTCGAGGAAGGAATTGAACATGCGCGGGTTCATGCCGCCCGCCGCCGCCGCCTCCGGGCTCAGGCCGTAGTGGCCCCACACCGTCTCGGGCGTCGAGGCGTGGTAGGCCGGCAGGTACTTCGTGCCCTTGCCGGCGGCGACCACCTCCAGGCCGCTGGCCCGCGCCCAGTCGACCAGCTCGCAGATCAAGGCCGGCTGGTCGCCGTAGGCGAGCGAATAGACCAGGCCCGCGCCCTCGGCCTCGCGGGCGAGCAGGGGCCCGGCGAGGGCGTCGGCCTCGACGTTCACCATGACCAGGTGCTTGCCCGCCGCCCGGCAGGCCCGGGCATGCCGGATCCCGGCGGCCGGGTCGCCGGTCGCCTCGATCACCACCTCGACCTCGTCGGCGCGGATCAGCGCCTCGGCGTCCTCGGTGACGCGAACCGCCTCGATCGCCGCCGCCGGCCAGCCGGTGCGCCGCAGGGTGTCGCGCGCCGCGTCGGGCGGGAGATCGGCGATCGCCGCGACGCGCAGGCCCTCGCAGTGGGGCGCCTGGGCGAGGAACATGGCGCCGAACTTGCCGGCGCCGATAAGCCCGACGCCGATCGGCCGCCCCTCGGCGGCGCGGTCGCGGGCCAGGGCGTGGAGGTTCACCGCCGCGCCCCCGGTCGTCCTGGGCGACCTGCCGGCTGGCCCGGGCCGCCGGCTGCGGCTATGCTGCCCGCCCGCCCGACCGGGACGAGACGACAAGAAACGGAGGTCCGCATGAACGAAGACCGCTTCAACATGGAGATGCGCAAGTTCCTCAAGAAAGTGGGCGTCACCTCCCAGCGCGAGATCGAACGCACGGTCCAGGAGGCGATCGCCGACGGACGGCTGCAAGGCAACGAGACCCTCAAGGCCCGGGTCAAGCTCAGCATCGAGGGGCTCGACCTCGACCACGAGATCGACGGCGATATTTCCTTGTCCTGATCCTACCCGCTTTGGCGGCGCGGTAAAGCGGGCGGCGACGCCCGCCGCGCGCGCCGACCGGCACGCGTCCTAACGGGGCACGGCCGGGACCGCGAACGGCTGGCCGTTCAGCAAGGTACGGCCGTCGGCGGTGAGTTGCAGGTCGAAGCGGTCGACCGCCCGGCTCTGGCCGTCGGTCTCGCGCCGGCCCAGGGTCTTGAGCCAGTTCGCCATGCCGAGCGCGCCGATGGCGTCCTGGTTGCCGGCGTTGACCTCGGCCGCGAGCAGGGCGATGACCTGGTCCAGGCCGGTGATCGCCAGGCGCAGCCCGCCGGTGACGCCCTGCAGCGCCGCCGGGTTGACCTCGAAGGCGCCCTCGCCGCTCATCGCCGCCGCGTCGGATTCGACGACGAAGTGCGGCAGCTTGAGCTCGGTGCCCGCCTCGGTCAGCGCCGGCAGGGCCTCGCCCAGCATCATGAAGGTCAACATCTGCCGCATGGCGCCGGAGGTCTCGCCCTGGAGCCCGCCCTGCGTCACCGCGAAGGCCAGGGTGCGCAGCAGGGACTGCCATAGGCGGTCGGCCGGCAGGCGCTCGATCGCGACGACCATCCCGGAGCGCCGCGGCGTGAGGGCGCCCATCTGGCCGGCCTGGGCCCGCAGGCCATCGCCCATCTCCAGGTCCTCGTGCTTCAGCCCGAAGCGAAGCTCGGCCGCGGCCTGATCGAAGCCGCTGCCGGCGAAGTCCAGCTCGGCCTGGTCCAGCCGCAGCAGCGTCTGGCCGCCGGCGTCGATGGCCCGCAGGTCGGACAGCGAGAAGCGTTCGCCGAAGCCCGCGGGCAGCACGTTGAAGCCCGACATGCGTTGGATGAAGGCCGCCATGTCGGCGTCGCTGGCGCCGCCCGGCCGGGCCGCCAGGGCCTCGTATTCGCGGGTAAGCTGGGCGTAGGCGTCGAGATCCAGGCCGCTCACGCTGGTCTCGGCGGCGACCTCGGCGACCTCGAAGGCGCCCTCGCCGGCCGCCTCGGCCCTGAGGCCCGTCGCCCGGCCCTTGGCCTGCTGATCGATGCGGCCGTCGGCGGCCTCCTGCGCGCGGCTGACCCCGCCGAGGCGGTCGAGGGACAGGACGAAGCAGCCGTCCGCCAGGCCGAAGC
>JAWWCG010000709.1:0-2354 GCA_033720555.1 Kiloniellales bacterium
CGCGGCGCGCCCGGGCGGTGGCCCCGCCCCGCCAGGTCGCCAAGTACCGGGCCAAGCAGCTCACCACCCCCACGCAGCCCGAGATCGGCCCCCAGTTCGGCGGCCGCGATCACACCACCCTCATGCACGCGGTGCGCAAGATCGAGGAGCTGAAGACAACCGACAGCAGCTTCGCCGAAGACGTCGATCTGCTGCGGCGCATGTTGGAGAGCTGAAGCGCCCGCCGCGCCCGCGCGCGGCGGCGCGCGGCCGGCCAATCGGACGACCAAGCGAGCGGCCAAACGGACGGCCAAACCGGACTGTGGCGCCGGTCCCGGATCGCCTTCCGGCGGCCGATCGCCGTCGCCGGGCAGACGCCCCGCGCCGCTTGCGCGCGGGGGTCCGCCGGGCTTGCCAAAAAGCCCGAAAAGGCTTACCTAACCCCCCGCCTATGCTATAGTGCTTTACCGTATCGCGTGGCTCGATTCGCGCGAGTCTTCCAGCGTTGCGGGGCGGTCCGGTGCGGCCGTGAAAGGCGTCGGCGGATGAAGCCGTGCGGACGCCTTATTCATCCGTGCGCAAGACCCTGCAGACTTTGACAACTCGTCCCTGATCCGATCTGATCCGATGAAGCTGACCATTGAACGCGCGTCTCTGCTGAAGTCGCTCGCCCACGTCCAAAGTGTCGTCGAACGGCGCAACACCATCCCGATTCTCTCGAACGTGCTGCTCGAGGCCGACTCGCAGGACTTGCGCCTGACCGCCACGGACATGGATCTGAGCGTGGTCGAAGGCGTGAGCGCGACCGTCGAGCAGGCGGGCGCCACCACGGCGCCGGCGCACACGCTGTACGACATCGTGCGCAAGCTGCCGGAGGGCGCGGAGGTGTCCTTCGCGGTGGCCGGCGACGGTGGGCGCATGACCTTGGCCGCCGGGCGCTCCAACTTCACCCTGACGACCTTGCCGAAAGAGGATTTCCCGGCCGTCGGCGACGGCACCCTGCCGCAAAGCTTCGCCATGGCGGCGGCCGAGCTGCAAAACCTGATCGACCGCACCCGCTTCGCCATCTCGACCGAGGAGACCCGGTACTACCTCAACGGCATCTATCTCCACGCGGCCAAGTCCGACGGCATGGCCGTGCTGCGGGCGGTGGCGACCGACGGACACCGCCTCGCCCGGTTCGAAATGCCGCTGCCGGAGGGCGCCGCCGACATGCCCGCGGTCATCGTGCCGCGCAAGACGGTCGGCGAGCTGCGCAAGCTGATCGACGAGATCGGCGGTTCGGTCGAGATTTCCTTGTCGGAGTCTCAGGTCCGCTTCGCCTTCGGCGAAACCGTTTTGACCTCCAAGCTGATCGACGGGACCTTCCCGGACTACGAGCGGGTCATCCCCGCCGGCAACGACAAGGTGATGGAGGTCGACCGCAAGGTGTTCTTCGAGGCCGTCGATCGCGTGTCGACGATCTCCACGGAGAAGAGCCGGGCGGTCAAGCTGAGCCTCGGCGACGGGGCGCTGACCGTGTCCGCGACCAGTCCCGACAGCGGCAGCGCCGAGGAGTCGCTGGAAGTCGGCTACGGCGGCGAGCCGCTGGAGATCGGCTTCAACTCGCGATACCTCCTGGACATCGCCCAACAGATCGAGGGCGAGACCGCCGAGTTCGCGCTGGCCGATTCCGCCTCGCCGACGATCGTTCGGGACACAGCAGACGCCAGCGCCCTCTACGTGCTCATGCCCATGCGGGTGTGACCATGGCACAGCGAAAGCGGACTTGGTGAGGCCGGCGATTTCGAGCGCCGCGGCGGCCGCCTCGGCCCCGCCGGCTGCGGCTTTGGCGCGCCAGACCTGGCGGGACCACGTGTCGCCGGGGCGCGGTGGCTGTTGGCTGGCCCGCCTCGCGCTCAGCGAGTTCCGCTGCTACCAGGCGGCCGAGCTGCAGGTCGACCGCCGCCCGGTGGTGCTCGCCGGCGCCAACGGCGCCGGCAAGACCAACCTCTTGGAGGCGATCTCCTTCCTGGCGCCGGGCCGCGGCCTGAGGGGCGCGCGGTTGAGCGACGTCGACCGGCGCCGCCCGGGCGCGGCGGTGGGCGCGGCGGCGGGCGCCGGCTGGTCGGTGGCGGCCCAGGTGATGACGCCCGAGGGGCCGCGCGATCTCGGCACCGGCCGGCAGGGCGAGCCGGCGGCGGCGCCCGAAAGCGGCGAGGGCCGCGAACGGCGGATCGTCAAGATCGACGGCGGCTATGCCCGCGGCCAGCAGGCCCTCGCCGGGGTCGTGCGCATGGTGTGGCTGACGCCGCGCATGGACGGCTTGTTCCGCGACGGGCCGAGCGGGCGGCGGCGGTTCCTCGACCGCCTGGTCGCCGGCTTCGACGCCGGGC
>JAWWCG010000710.1:0-2353 GCA_033720555.1 Kiloniellales bacterium
ACCCCGTCGGCCAGCAGGAAGCCGCGGTCGAAGACCGAGATCTTGGCCTCCGCCTCCGGCAGGTACTCGCCGTTGACATAGACGATTCGCGGCATCTCGCCCCCCGTCCGATGGTGGGTTCGCGCGCGGGAGATGATGTGCCGTCCGGCGGGCTCGCTGTCAAAGACTTTGCGGGCGGCGCGGGGCCTCGAGACGGGGACCTCAAGACGAGTGTCTTGAGACGAGGCAGCGGTTTGATGCTAGGCTAGGCGCTCGGCATGGGTGGGGGGAGGTTTATCCGTGTTCAAGAACATCCTGGTGGCGATCGACGGATCGCAGTCCTCGACCAAGGCGCTCGAAGCCGCGGCCGATCTCGCGGCCACCCACGGCAGCGCCCTGCACATCCTCCACGTGGTGCGCGAGATGCAGGTGCCGCTCAACCCGGGGCTGATGGACGCCTACCAAGAGCTGCAGCGCCACCGCCACGAGTTCCTCACCTCGGCGGGCGAGCACCTGATCAACCAGGCCAAGCACGCGGTCGAGGCCAAGGGCATCGAGGCGGTCGAGACCGACATCGGCGCCGGCGATCCGGCGAGCGCCATCCTCGACTACGCCGCGCGCAACAAGGTGGACCTGATCGTCGTCGGCCACCGCGGCCACGGCCAGATCCAGAGCCTCCTGATGGGCAGCGTCTCGCGCAAGGTGAGCCAGCTCGCCAAGACCAACTGCCTGATCATCCACTGATCCCTGCCCGCACGCCACGGCCGCCCGAGCGGGCACGCGCCGGGCGGGCGAGCCCTCGGGAGCCTGTGATGCGCTGGAGCCTCGCCGTCGCGTGCGTCGGCCTCGGCCTCGTGCTGCTGCGCCTGTCCTACGCGGCCCACGCCAAATGGCAGGAATACCTGGCCCTGGGCGACCCGTCGGGGGCCGAGGCCTACGAGGTCGAGTTCTGGCCCGAGGCGGGGCTCGGCGTCGCGCTGATCTTCTTGGGCGGCGTCCTCGCGGGCCGCGCCTGGGGCGCGCGCCGGCGCCGATGAGCCGGGCGCCGTCCGGGCGGCATCCTGGGGCCCCTCAGCCGGCGCAGTCGACGCAGTGGGTGAGCGTCAGGTCGACGGCGAGCCGCTTCATGGGGATCTCCTCGCCGCAGGCCAGGCAGAAGCCGTAGTCGCCGTCGTCGAGGCGCTTGAGCGCCGCCTCGATGCGCGACAGGCGGCCCTTGCGCCGCACTTCGACGGCCTGGGCCATGGCCTGGACCTGCATCGCGTCCATGCGAGAGAGGCGCCCGACGCTCTGCTGGTCGAGCGCGACCGGCCGTCGCTCGGCGGCCGAGGTCTCACTCGCGGCCAAGAGCTCGGCGCGCTCGCGCGCCAGCGCCGCGCGGATCGCCGCGGGATCGCGCGCCGGTAAATCCCCCGGGCGATCCTCCGGGCGATCCTCCGGGCGATCCCCTGGGCGATTCTCCGGGCCATCCTCCATCTCTGCCATGCTCGCAACCTCGCGGGTCGGGTGGACCCCCGGTTGGGCCCCGGGTCGGCCCTGCATGGGCCGGGGCACGAGCCTAGGACAAACCGCGCGCCCTGTCGTCCCCCGCCCTGTCGTCCCCCGCCCTGTCGCCCCCCCCCCCCGAGCGGCGGCCGGCGCCGCGGCGGCGCGCCCGGGCGCTCTTGGCAAGGCTCGGCGATTTGCCGTAGCGTGCGCGTGTCCGAAGAGGCGCGTTTCCACCGCCGGGCTATTGGGGGGCCGTCAGCCATGAAGATCAGCGAGGCCAAGACCTACGTCGTCGGCGTGCCGCCGCCGGGCTTCGGCGGGCGCTACTGGGTCTTCGTCAAGCTGGTCACCGACGGCGGCGTCCACGGCTTCGGCGAAGTCTACGCGGTGCCGTTCCACCCGTCGGTCGCGGCACGGATGATCGAGGACGTGATCGAGCGCCTGGTGCTCGGCAGCGACCCCTTCCGCATCGAGCGGCTGTGGCGGCTGGTCTATTCGAGCAACTACACCCAGCGCCCGGACGTTTCCCTGATCGCGGTCTTGAGCGGCATCGAGATGGCGTGCTGGGACATCGTCGGCAAGGAGCTGGGCCGGCCGGTCTACGACCTGCTGGGCGGCCGGGTGCACGAGCGCCTGCGCGCCTACACCTACCTCTATCCCGAGCCGGGCGACCGGAGCGACGTCTACCGCGATCCCGACCTGGCGGCCGAGCGCGCCGCCGCCACCGTCAAGCAGGGCTTCACCGCGGTGAAGTTCGACCCGGTCGGCCCCTACTCCGCCTTCGACCCGCGCCAGCTCTCCCTGGCGGCGCTCGACCACGCCGAGCGCTTCGTGCGCCGCCTGCGCGAGGCGGTCGGCGGCCAGGCCGACCTCCTGTTCGGCACCC
>JAWWCG010000711.1:0-2347 GCA_033720555.1 Kiloniellales bacterium
TACGGCATCAACGCCCCCACCCTGCGGGTCGACGGCATGACCGTGGCCGGCGCCTGAGAGCGGGACCCGCGCCCCTTCCGACTCGTCGGTCGCTGCGCCGGCCCACTCCCCCGCCCGACCACCCACGGCAGTATGATTGGGGTGGCCGGGAGGAGGAGCGGGCCGGCGCCGATCAGAGCAACACGGCGCCTAGCCTCCGTAGGGACCGCCGCGCGGCACCACCAGGTCGAGCGCGTCGGGGACCACCTCGATCTCCACCGGCAGCCGGGCCACGTCCTCGCCGTCGGCCTGCAGCGGCTCCGCCCCCGACTCCGCCGCCGGCGCGTCAGGCGTCGGCGCGGCGGCGGCGATCCGCACGCGGCGGCCGAGCACGCTCTTGAAGCCCGGCGATCCGGCGAGCCGCCCCAGCGCCAGGGCGGAGCCGTAGCGCGCCGCCGGCCAGACCCCGCCCTCGGCGAACAGGCAGACCTCGAACCGCGGCTGGTCGAGGCGCGCCCGGGCGGCCATGACGAAGGGGCCGCCGTAGCGGCCGGCCTTGGCGACCACCACCCAGGCGGCCTCGTGGGCCTCGCCGTCGACCTCCACGACATAGCGCCGGCGCCGCGAAATCAGCACCTGGCGCAGTCCCGACCAGAGATAGGCGCCCTGGGCGTAGCGTCGCTTGAGCGCCGGATCGACGCCGGCCACCGCGTGGCCGTCGGGCCCGGCGCCGGCCATGAGGATGAAATAGCGCCCGGCGGCCGCCACGCCGGTGCCGGTGATGCGGCCGAGGCTAACCCGGCACAGGACCGCCTCCCGGATGGCGCGCGCCACCGCCGCCGGGGTCTTGGCGAGGCCGATCTCCGCCGCCAGCACGTTGGAGGTGCCGAGCGGCACGATCGCCAGCGGCAGGGGCGGCAGGGACGCCGGCCGCCCCGGCGCGACCAGCCCGTTGATCACCTCGTTGATGGTGCCGTCGCCGCCGGCCGCGACCACCAGATCGGCCGCGTCGGGTCCGACGTTCCGGGCGAACGCCGAGGCGTCGCCCGGCGCCTCGGTCGGACGCAGGGAGAGGTCGTGCCCGTCGCGCTCCAGCAGCTCGAGCGCGGCCCAGAAGCGCGCGCGCCGGCGGCGGCCGGCCATCGGATTGTGGATCACCAGCAGGCGTCGATGAGCCTTCGGCCCCGGCGCCGTGTCGCTCACGGGCGCTCCGGCATGGGCCCGACGATCAGCTCCGGATCGAGACGCTCGTCGAACCAGTTGAAGCGCCAGTCCAGGTGCGCGCCGGTGACCCGCCCGGTGGCGCCGACGCTGGCGATCGGCTCGCCTTGGCGCAACATCTGACCCTCCTCCACCCAAATCTCCTTGAGGTGCAGATAGGCGGAGGTGAGCCCGTAGCCGTGATCGATCATCAGCGTGCCGCCGGAGTAGTACATGTCGTCGTGCGCCAGGACCACCAGGCCGTCGGCCGGCGCCACGATCGGCGTGCCCTCGGGCGCCGCGACGTCGACCCCGTAGTGGGGCCAGCGCGGCTCGCCGTTGAGGATCCGCTGGCTGCCGTAGACGCCCGAGATCGGCCCCTCGACCGGCCAGATGAAGCCGCTCTCGAACCAGGCTTGCGGCCGGAATACCTGGCGCACCTCCTTCACCATGGCCCGTTCCGCCGCGATCCGCGCCAGCACCTCCTCCGGCGGCGTCACCTTCTCCTGCGGCAGGCCGTCGACGCGCTGGATGTCGTACGCGCGCTGGGCGATCTCGAGGGTGCGCCGCGCCTGGGTGCCGTCGGGCAGGGTGAGCTCGAGCACCGCCTCGGGCGCGGCGTCCCGGCCGAAGCCGAAGAGAAAGCGCCCGTCCTCGCCGACCGGGACCGGCCGGCCGTCGAGCCGAACCTCGGCGCCCGGCCGGGTTTGGCCGTAGACCAGCCCGCCCTGGCTCAGCGCGCCAGTAAGGGTCAGGTCTTGCGCCGCCGCCGCAGGAGCCAAGGCGGCCAGGGCGGTCAGAGCGGCCAGCCACAGCCATAGCGCCGCCGCCGCGCGAGGCACGGCCCGCCGCCTCACAGCAGGCTGCCTTGCGGGTCGTCGCGGCCCGCCTTCTTCGCCGGTTTCCTTGCCGCCTTCTTCGCCGGCTGCTTCGCCGCGGCGCGCGGCGACGGCGGCGGGCCCGCGACCTGCCCCGCGACCTGCCCCGCGACCTGCCCCGCGACCTGCCCCGCGACCTGCCCCATGGCGTGACCCATGGCGTGACCCGTGGCGTGACCCGTGGCCTGGGCGGCGACCCGGCCGTCGGCGAACTCGACCTCCAGCGCCAGGCCCGGGCTCACCGCGGCGGCGCGGGCGATCAGGCCCTCCGGGCCGCGCACCACGGCATA
>JAWWCG010000712.1:0-2345 GCA_033720555.1 Kiloniellales bacterium
GCCACCATGCGCTCGATCAGGTCCTGAGTCAGCTCCGGTGCCTCCAGCTTGGTCCACGGCAGCTTCAAGGCCGGGCCGAACTGCTCCAGCATGTGGCGCATGCCGCCAAGACCGCCGGCCAGGTGGAACTGCAGGCAGGTGCCCCAGATCGCCCAGCGCAGCCCGGGGCCGTAGGCGACGGCGTCGTCGAGCTCCTCGGTCGTCGCCACGCCCTCGTCGACGATGTGCAGGACCTCGCGCCACAGCGCCTCCTGCAGCCGGTCGGAGAGGTGGCCCGGCACCTCCCTCCTCACCTTGAGGGGATGCATGCCCATCGCCTCGTAGAACCGGGCGGCGCGCTCGCAGGCCTCGGGCGCGGTCTTCTCGCCGCC
This sequence comes from Kiloniellales bacterium, assembly GCA_033720555.1. Taxonomy (GTDB): domain Bacteria; phylum Pseudomonadota; class Alphaproteobacteria; order Kiloniellales; family JAKSDN01; genus CALJXB01. Next base: position 372 of record JAWWCG010000712.1, read on the forward strand.
GACGATCTCGACCAGCGGCAGGAGATAGACCGGGTTGAAGGGATGGCCGACCAGCACGCGCTGCGGGTTCCGCTCGCAGCGCGCCTGCAGGCGCGACGGCAGGAAGCCGGAAGTGCTGGAGGCGACGATCGCCTCGGGCTTGAGGGCAGCGTCGATGCGGGCCAGGAGGTCCTGCTTCAGCGCCTCGCGCTCCGGGGCGTTCTCCTGGACGAAGTCGGCCTCGGCGCAGAGCGCCTCCAGGCTCGCGGCGAAACGCAGCCGGGTCCGATCGGCGCCGGGATAGAGCCCGAGCCGGGCGGCCGCCGGCCAGGCGCTGTCGACGGCGGCGCGCAGCTTGTCTTCCGCGTCCGGCGCCGGGTCCCAGGCGACCACGTCGAGCCCGTGGGCGAGGAAGCGGGTCGCCCAGCCCGCGCCGATCACGCCGGTGCCGACGATGGCGGCAGTCCCGATCTCGCTCATCCCGCCCTCCCCCTCGGCGCCGGCCCTAGCCGCGTTTGACGAGGTGCAGCTTGTCGCGCACCTCGTCAGGGCCGAGCACCCGCACGCCCATGGCCTCGAGGATGGTCACCGCCCGCTCGACGAGCTGCGCATTGCTGGCGAAGACGCCGCGCGAGAGGTAGAGGTTGTCCTCCAGGCCGACCCGCACGTTGCCGCCGGCGAGCGTCGCCATGGCGACGTAGGGCAGCTCCATGCGGCCGATGGAGAACGCCGACCAGACGGCGCCCGGCGGCAACTGGCCGACCATCGCCAGCAAGGTGCCGGGGTCGTCCGGCGCGCCGTAGGGAATACCCATGCAGAGCTGGATCATCACCGGGTCGTCGAGCAGGCCGTCCCTGATCATCTCCTTGACGAAGACCAGGTGGCCGGTGTCGAACACCTCGAGCTCCGGGCGCACGCCGAGCTCCTTCACGCGCCGGGCCTTGGTGCGCAGCATGGACGGCGTGTTGGCCATGACGTAGTCGCCACCGGCGGCGAAGTTCATGGTGCCGCAGTCCAGCGTGCAGATCTCGGGCAGCAAGGCCTCGACGTGCGCCAGGCGCTCGAGCGGCGGCGCGATGTCCGTGCCGACCGGATCGAGCGGCAGCGGGTTCTCGCCCGCGCCGAACACCAGATCGCCGCCCATGCCCGCCGTCAGGTTGAGCACCACGTCGGTCTCGGCCGAGCGAACCCGGTCGACCACCTGCTTGAACAGCTCGGGGTCGCGCGCGCCCTTGCCGGTCTCCGGGTCGCGCACGTGGATATGGGCGATGGCCGCGCCGGCCTTGGCCGCCTCGATGGCCGAAGCGGCGATCTGCTCCGGCGTGACCGGCAGATCCGGGTGCTTGTCCGCGGTGTCCCCGGCGCCGGTGACGGCGCAGGTGATGAAAGCCTCGAAATTCATGATGCCATTCCTTGCTCGAATGCGCCCCCCAAGGCCGGCCCGGGGCCGGGGCGTGATCTGCGCGGGGCCGGCGCGTGGCCACGGCCCGGGGGCGCGCACGCCGGCCCTCGGGCGAACCGGCCGACAGTATCACGATGGCCGGCCGAATATTTTCGTATTCCGACCGAGATTTGATAGATTGCGGCGGCCGTAGGCCCGGCGTCACTGCGTTATGACGTCATGGCGTCACGGCGCCGCGGCAACCGCGGAGCACGACGGAACATGCTTCCCACTCGCCCGAACGACCAGCCGACGCGGCTTGGCTTCCTGCTGCTGCCGCACTTCTCGCTGATGGCCTTCTCCGCGGCCTGCGAGCCCTTGCGCGCCGCCAACCAACTCAGCGGCCGGCCGCTCTACGACTGGGCGCTCATTTCGAGCGACGGCGAGCCGGTGGTCTCGAGCAGCGGGCTGATCAGCCTGGTCCATCACGCCGTGGCCGACGCGCCCAAGGTGGACCTGGTGGTGGTCTGCGCCAGCTTCACGCCGCGCCTGGTCGCGACGCCGCCGGTGCTCGCGTGGCTGCGCCGGCTCGCCTCCCACGGCGGCTATCTCGC
>JAWWCG010000713.1:0-2338 GCA_033720555.1 Kiloniellales bacterium
ATCTCGCTGGCGCGAAAGGCCTTGGCCGCCTCTCGGGCCGAGGCGTTCGACTGAGCCAGCGTGCGATACGACATGTCCTCGATGAGGATATGGTGGTTGAGCCAGTCCTTGAGATAGGTGAGGAGGTCCTGATTGACGATCTCGGCGGCCGGCAGCTTGTCGTCGTCCAGGGCCTCGGCCAAGGACCGCATGTGGTCGGTGAAGGCCCGGTGCTCCTCCTTGTGATGCGTGAGGCCCGGGAAGTCGCAGGCCGTCATCACCTTCTCCTCGCGGGCGAAGTGAAACTCCGCATAGCGCAGCAGGGACAGCAGGCACTGCCGCAGCACGCCGACCCGGTCGGTCTCGGCGGAGTTGTCGGCCAACTGATTGATGATGCGAATCAGCACCCGATGATCCTCGTCGAGTTCCGGTACCCCGACACTCATCGATCGGCTCCAGGTCATCAATGGCACGAAAAACCCTCCTTGGCCCGGCTCCGCCGAGCCCGTGCGCTCTCATGCCCGAGACTCTATGGGGCCGGGCGCGGCGGCAAAATGACCTAAATCAAACCGGTCGCGCGGGCGCGGCCGACGCCCGATCGCGCCCGGATTTGCCGGCCTGGCCAGCCGTCGGCCGCCCCGGCGGGGACCAGCGTAATGCCGGCCTTATGCCAGCGTTATGCCCGCGTTATGAATGACAAAGGCGAGGCGAGCGCGCTAAGATTCGGGTGCGGCGATAAAAAAAGTCCTTCAACGGGCGCAACGCAGCCGACGGTCGGACAGGCGGCCATGGGAGAAACGTCATGTCGCGAACGGTCCTGGTGGTCGACGACGAGCCCAACATCGTCCTGTCGCTGGAGTTCCTGATCGAGCAGGCGGGCTACGAGGCCCGGGTCGCGCGCGACGGCGAGGCGGCGCTCGCGGCCATCGAGGCCTCCAAGCCGGACCTGGTCCTGCTCGACGTCATGCTGCCGAAGCGCGACGGCTTCGACGTGTGCGAGACGATCCGCGCCAATCCCGACTGGAGCGACGTGCGCATTGTCATGCTGACCGCCAAGGGCCGCGACAGCGAGCGGGAGAAGGGCCTGGCGCTCGGCGCCGACGCCTACATCACCAAGCCCTTCTCCACCCGCGAGGCCATGGAGCAGATCAAGCGCTTTCTGGGCGACCGGGACGCGGAGCCATGAGGCGGCCGAACGAGACCGGCGAACGCCTGTTCTGCCTGTTCCTGCTGGGCGTGTTTCTGTTCAACCCGCCGCTGCTCTCGATCTTCGACCTGCCGCGCCAGGTCTTCGGCATACCCGCGCTGTACCTCTACCTCTTCGCCTGTTGGGCCGCCTTGCTGCTGCTGGTCGCCTTCATCATCGAGAAGAGCGGCGACGCCGAGGCGCCCCCGGATCGGCGCGACGAGACGACCGGGGACGGCCGGAGCCACTAGGCATGCTGCAGAGCTGGGTCATACTTCTGGTCTCGGTTCTCTATCTCCTGATCCTGTTCGCGATCGCCTACTACGGCGACAAGCGCGCCGAGCAGAAGCGCAGCCTGATCGCCAATCCCTACATCTACGCGCTGTCGATCGCGGTCTACTGTACCTCCTGGACCTTCTACGGCAGCGTCGGCCGCGCCGCCTCCACCGGCGTGGGCTTTCTGCCGATCTATCTCGGCCCGACTCTCATGTTCCTGCTCGGCTGGTTCGTGCTGCACAAGATCATCCGCATCAGCAAGGCCAACCGGATCACCTCGATCGCCGACTTCATCGCGTCGCGCTACGGCAAGAGCACGCTCCTGGGCGGCCTGGTGAGCGTCATCGCGGTGATCGGCATCATGCCCTACATCTCGCTGCAGCTTAAGGCGATCTCGACCAGCTTCAACGTGCTGGTGCAGTACCCCGAGCTGATCATGCCGAGCGACCTGACGCACCTGCCGTTCTTCCAGGACACGGCGCTCTACGTCGCGCTCGCCATGGCGGCGTTTTCGATCCTCTTCGGCGTCCGCCACATCGACGCCAGCGAGCACCACGAAGGCATGGTCGCCGCCATCGCCTTCGAATCGGTGGTCAAGCTGGTGGCCTTCCTCGCCGTCGGCGTCTTCGTCACGTTCAACCTCTACGACGGCTTCACCGACATCTTCGCGCAGGCGGCGGCGCGCCCGGAGCTGACCCGCCTGTTCACGCTGGAGTCGGCCGGCGGCTACGGAAGCTGGTTCTCGCTGACGGCGCTCTCCATGGTCGCCATCCTTTGCCTGCCGCGCCAGTTCCAGGTCTCGGTGGTGGAGAACGTCGACGAATCCCACCTCAAGAAGGCGGTCTGGCTGTTCCCGCTCTATCTCTTCGTCATCAACATCTTCGTGCTGCCGATCGC
>JAWWCG010000714.1:0-2337 GCA_033720555.1 Kiloniellales bacterium
AGCGGGGTTCTCGCCTGGGATCACGACTTGCTCTGCTCGCAACCCGTGCTTCAGCGCGTTCGTTCGCGCCAGCCGCTTACCTCTGCGAGTCTTTGGTCCTGTGCTCTTGGCTGCATTTCGGCGGTTGGCAGCAATTTGCTTATCGGAGGCCATTTGATTCTCCTTTCCTATTCCAACGCCTCCCGAAAACCCTTTCTAGCAATTTTAATCCTGTGCCAAGTGCCGCTCAAGGCACGCCAAATTGTTCCTGTTTTGTTCTCATCTTAAACATGCTTTTGTGCCAAACGAACCCAATTTTGTTCAATAAAATCAATGCCCCTTGAATCTGCAAAGCCAATATCATTGAAATTGTGACCGGAGCCCGCACTTATGCCAATCTCCCTCCCGGCCCGTAAGCTGCTAAGCTGGATCACGGGGGCCGCACGGCCCAGCGGCACCGATCATCATAAGGCGGGAGGCGTTCCATGGCGGCACAGGCTGAAACCAGGAGCGGCGGTTGCCAGTGCGGCCGGGTCAGGTTCGAGGCCCGGGGTCGGCCGAATTGGGTGGCGCACTGCCACTGCGCCGACTGCCGCCGCGCGACCGCCGCGGCGCTCGCGACCTATGCCGGGTTCGACAAGGCGCAGGTTCGCTTTCCCGCGGGCGAGCCCGCCAGCTACCGCTCGTCGCCGGGGGTGACGCGGCGCTTCTGCGCGACGTGCGGCACGCCGATCAGCTACGAGGGCGAGCGCTGGCCCTCGGAGATCCATCTCTTCGTCTGCGCCTTCGACGATCCCGCGGCCCTGGCGCCCCAAGCCCACGTCTATGTCTCGGAGCAGATGCCCTGGCTGCACCTGGCCGACGGCCTGCCGCGGCACGAGAAATCGAGCTGAGGCGCGAAGACGCCGGCCGCCGGATCGGCGGTCCGAGATAGACGGCCCGAGATAGACGGCCCGAGATAGACGGGCCGCACTCGATAGGTCCGCGCGGTGCGCCTATTGGAGCGGCTGGACCTCGACGCGCTCCACCGGGGCGGTTGACCCTACCAGATTCGTCGGCTGGCTCTGATAGGACGGTTCGCTCGCCGCGCCGGAATAGCCCCGATTGTCGAGCGCGCCGGTCGTGGCCGGCTGGCTCGTCGCGGCGCCGCCGCCCGCCGGCGCCGTCGAGGCCGCGGTCTGGGGCGGGTCCTTGGTGAACGCGTAGCCCAGGCCGCCGCCGGCGGCCACCGTGGCCACGCCCGCGGCGATGCACCCGGACAGCGCGAACGCCGCCATCGTTAAGGACACTAGCCCTGCCCAAGGAATCCGACCGGAGGTTCGCATGATGTGGTTCCCGAATAGATTCGCGTCGCTGCCGCTCTAGCAATTCCGCGCCGGATTCGACAAGCGGCTTCTCGCCGGCCGCCGTGCGCCGGGGATCGGGCCTTCGGGCCCGCGGCGCCCCGCTCGCGGCGCGGGCGCCGGATCAAGGGCGCTAACAGTCGAGGGTGTGATCGCGTTCCCACTGGGTGAGGAACCGGGTGTAGGCGTTCCACTCGTCGTGCTTCAGCTTCAGGTAGGCGTCCACCACCGCGGCCCCCAGCCCCTCGCGCGCCGGCTTGCTCTTGTCCGTCTCGCGCAGCGCGTCCAGCAGGTTGAGCGGCAGCTTGCGGGCCCCCTTCGCCTTGTGGCCCTCGGCGTACATGTCGATGTCGAGCCGCTTGCCGGGATCGATCTTGTTGGCCACGCCGTGCAGGCCGGCCGCGATCAGGGCCGCCTGGCCGAGATAGGGGTTCACCGCGCCGTCCATCAGGCGCACTTCGAGGCGCCCGGCGTCGGGAATGCGAATCAAGTGGGTCCGGTTGTTGCCGCCGTAGGTGACGGAGTTGGGCGCCCAGGTGGCGCCCGAGGTGGTGCGCGGCGCGTTGATGCGCTTGTAGGAGTTGACCGTCGGGCTGTAGATCGAGCAGAAGGCCGGCGCCGTCGCGAGAATGCCGCCCAGGACGTGATAGGCCGTCTTCGACAGGCCCATGGGGTCGCTCGCGCTGTGGAACAGGTTCTTGCGGCCCGCCGCGTCCCACCAGGAGACATGGGTGTGACAGCCGTTGCCGGTCAGATTGACGAACGGCTTGGGCATGAAGGTGGCGCGCAGGCCGTGCTTCTCGGCGATCGCCTTGACCATGAACTTGAAGAACACGTGCCGGTCCGCCGTCACCAGCGCGTCGTCATAGTCCCAGTTCATTTCGAACTGGCCGTTGGCGTCCTCGTGGTCGTTCTGGTACGGGTTCCAGCCGAGCGCGATCATCGCGTCGCAAATTTCGCTGACCACGGGGTACTGGCGCATCAGCGCCTGCTGGTCGTAACAGGGCTTGGGCTG
>JAWWCG010000715.1:0-2334 GCA_033720555.1 Kiloniellales bacterium
GAGCTTCGCCGCGAGCTTGATCGTGAGCTTGGTCGTGAGCTTGGTCGCGAGCCTCGCCCTGCCCGTCGGCGCGGCGTGGGCCCAGTCGACCGCCGCGAGCCCGGCCACGGCCCCCACCACGTCTCCCGCCACGGCCCCCACCACGTCTCCGGCCACGGCCCCCACCACGTCTCCGGCCACGGCCCATGGCTTCGCCTTCACCTCGATCACGGGCGCGCCGCTGCCCCTGGACAGCTTCGAAGGCCGGGCGATCCTCGTGGTCAACACGGCCTCGCGGTGCGGCTACACGCCGCAATACGCCGATCTCCAGGCGGTCTGGGAGCGCTACCGCGAGCGCGGGCTGGTGGTCCTGGGCGTGCCCTCGAACGACTTCGGCGGCCAGGAGCCCGGCTCCGAGGCCGAGATCAAGCAGTTCTGCGAGGTCAACTTCGACGTCGACTTTCCGATGACCGCGAAGGTCAAGGTCAGGGGCGAGGACGCCCATCCGTTCTACCGCTGGGCCGCCGCCGACCTCGGCGCCGACGCGGCGCCGCGCTGGAACTTCCACAAGTATCTGGTGGCGCCGGACGGCCGCCTCGTCGCCTGGTTCCCGACCCCGACCTCGCCGACCTCCGCGGAGGTCACGCGCGCCATCGAATCCCATCTGCCGGAACCGGCCGCGAGCGGCAGTTAGAGCAGTATCCTGGGGGCGCCCCAGCAAGCGAGGCCGATTACCAGCCATCATGCCGCAGCCACCCGCCGGTTCCTTGCGAGACACGCCCGATCTCGCGCGACGCTATTCCGAGACCAGCCAGTGGCAGCGCCAACGCGGCCGGCTGCTGATCGACCTCGCCCAGCCGAGGGCGGGCGAGCGGGTCCTCGATCTCGGCTGTGGCACCGGCGAGCTCTCGTGCGAGCTGGCCCGCCGGGTGGGCCCCTCGGGCCGGGTCGACGCGATCGACCCTGCGCCCGCGCGCCTCGAGCAGGCCCGCGCCGCGCGCCCGGCCGGGCTCGACCAGTTGGTTTTCGCGCAGGCGGCGGCCGGCGACCTGGCGCGCTTCGACGACGAGTCCTTCGACGTCGTCTATTCGAACTACGCCGTTCACTGGGTGCTCGATCAACCCGCCATGTTGAGCGAGATCCGCCGTATCCTGCGCCCGGGCGGCCGCTTCGTGAGCGAGTTCCTGAGCGAGCCCATCCCCCTGTTCGCCGAGCTGATCGAGCTGATGCCCAACGGCGACGACATCGCGGGCGAAAACTGCTTCCTCGGCGAGGCGGCATGGCGGGAGATGGTTGCGGAACGACGCCTCGGCATCGAACGCTTCGAGCGTCCGGAGATCCCGCTTCGCTATGCGGAGCTGTCCGGCCTGTTCGACTGGCTCGAGGCGACCTCCCACGGCGCTTTCGAGGCGGCGCGGATCGCGCCCGCGGCGCGCCGGCAGCTCGAGAGCCGATTCCCGGGCGAGATCGTCTGCCTGTGCAAGGCCTTCAGGCTGTCCCTGCGCCGCGCGCCCTAGGTCGTCCCCGGTCCCTAGGTCGTCACCGGACTCTAGGTCGTCCCCGGGCCGGGCCGCCCGAGACGGCGCCGCGAAGCCGCCGGCGCCCATGGTCACACCGAAATCGCCGCCCGGCTTGCGCTAGCCGCCCGGGCCGGCGGCGGGCGCCGCGCGGGGTGTCACGCCCACCCCCTTGAGCACGTCGCGCGCCCATTTCTTGGCCTGATCGCCCGGCTCCGGCTTGCCGTCCTCGGCCTTGCTCGGCTTCGCCGCCGCGTCCCCGTCCGCCCGGTCCGCCCCGTTCGCCTCGGCGCCGTTCGCCGGGTCGCCGCCGGCGCTCGACGGCTCGCCGGACTTGGCCATGCCGATCAGCGCCTCGACGTCGGATTCGACCTTGTCCAGGTCGTCCAGCAGCTTGGCCTGGGAGGGATCGTCGATGATCGCAAAGGCCTGATCCAACAGGCCGATCAAGTCGTTTCTCTGGCTCTTCAGCGCGGCAATCTGTTCATTCTTACTGGCGATACAGTCCTGTAATTCCTTGAAATCACTCTTTAGTTTCTCGAACTTTTCGTGCAACTTCTTTCTCGACGACGTAAGTTCGCTCTCCATCTGATTGATAGAGCTTTTGAATTCACCGGTATTCATGGACGTCACCCCTAATGATGTCGGATTTCGCTGTTATGGCTCGTCGACGTTATGGCTCGTCGGCCCTTCGCGCCGCAGGCCGCCCCAGCGAGCTGCCAGGATGGAATGGCCGCGCGCTCAGCGCAGCCGCAGCTCGGCGTGGCCGCTGAGGGTCATCGACCCGGTCGTCGTGGGGTAGTCGAACAGGAACTCGAAGGGCCCGCTGACGTCGACC
>JAWWCG010000716.1:0-2333 GCA_033720555.1 Kiloniellales bacterium
CCTTGGTCATCGTCTATCGTCGGTTGACCGGCCGGGCGGCCTCGCGTTGCCGCCCGGAGCGGAGCGAGCGTCCCGCAGGTGTCCCGGGGGGCACCCTGGGGGCGTTCTGCGGACGGCCGGCGCGGACTCCCGCCCGCGCCGGCGAACCCCGGATCCCGGAACGCGCGCTATTGCGCGGCGGTGATCTCGGTCACCGCCCGGGTGTAAGCCTTCTGGGCCTGGCCGATGTCCCGCATGTGCTCGAGCTGCAGCAGCTCGTCCGGCGCCATGCCCATGTTGGGGAAGGTCTCGACCAGGCTCGGGTCGATGGCTTCCATGGCCGCCTGGTTGGGCACCTTGTAGAGGATGTTCTCCGCAACCCATTTGTGGTTGGCGGAATCCAGCACGTAGTTGAGGAACTTGTGGGCGGCCTCCTTGTTGTCGGACGACTCCATGACCACCATGGTGTCGACCCAGAGGTCGCTGCCTTCCTCGGGGATGACGAAGCGGATCTGGTCGTTCTCCGCGATGCCGTAGTTGCACCAGCCGTCCCAGGCGTGAACCAGATGGGCCTCGCCGGAGACCAGTTTGGAATAGAAGGTGGTGTCGTCGTAGGCGAGCAGGTTCGCCTTGGCGTCGATCAGGACGTCGCGCGCGGCATCGATCTCGGCCTGGTCCTGGGAGTTGATCGAATAGCCGAGGGACTTCAAGCCGGCCGCCATCAGCCAGCGGTCGGTGCTCAGCATGGTGATCTTGCCCTTGAGCTCGTCGCTCGGCTTCAGCAGGTCGTTCCAGGACGCCGGCGACCCCGACACCAGATCCGCGCGGTAGCACAGGCCGGTGGTGCCCCAGGCGTAGGGAACCGAATGCTGATTGCCCGGGTCGTAGCCGAGCTTGGCGGCCTCGGGATAGAGGTTCTTGAGGTTCGGGATCTGGCTGTGGTCGAGCTGGGCCGCCAGGCCCAGGTTGGTGAGCGCCTCGACGAAGGGGCTGGAGACGAAGACCACATCGTAACCCTCTCCGCCGCCGGCCGTGATCTTGCCCATGATCTCCTCGTTGGTGGCGTGGAGCGCGAGCTCGGCCTCGATGCCGGTGGCCTTGGTGAAGTTCTCCAGCAAGTCCTCGGGCATGTAGGCGTCCCAGTTGGACACCACGATCTTGTCCGCGGCGAAGGCCGTCGACGCGGACATGAGGCCTGCCAGCGCGATCCCTGCAATCGATGTGGTACGGCAAGTGATCAAGCCCATTAAATTTCTCCTCCCTGACACGGTGTTCTCCGTTGCGATGGACCCCTGTCGGCCGGAGCGGCCTACCGACCGAAGTCCGGTCGCGGGCGCGGCTGTACGAGGATCCCCCGGCGATATTCTTTACTTCCGCACTGCCGGGATGCAACGGGAAACGCCCGATCGCGTCGCCGCCCAAATTCCGCCAGCTTCGCCTGGATACTCGGGCGCCGCCGCGCGTAAGACCAGACGACGACCGGGCGCGCCCGCGCGTCCGCCCAAGCGTCCGCCCGGGCATTTGGTTCGGCGTTTGGCCGGACGTTTGGCCGGGCGTTTGGCCGGGTGGCTATCGCTCGGTCAATCGACCCCCTTGGGAGGAGAGCCCATGACCTTGGCGCAGCGGAGTTGGCTCGCGGCCCGCGCAGTTGGCCTGGCGGTCGGCCTGGCGGTCGGCCTGGCGGTCCTCGCGAGCGGCGGCGCGGCGGCCGGCCATCTCGGCCACACCTTGCCTGCCTTGGGGCCCGCCGGACTGACCTTCGCCGCCACCTCGGTCGACGACATGCCGGCCGAGATGCGCACGGCCTACATCCGCGGGATCCAGGACGAGCTGGCGGCCCACGGCTACCGGCCCGGGCCCGCCGACGGCATCGTTGGCCCGCGGACCCGCCAGGCGATCCGCCGATATCAGCGCGACGCCGGCCTGACGGCGGACGGCGTGGCCAGCAAGGAGCTGCTGGAGCACCTCAAGTTCGCGCAGCCCCGGGTCGTGGCCGGCCCGCCTCCGGCGCCCGACCCCCTGGTGTTGGAGGTGCAGACGCAGCTTCGCGATCTGGGCTATCATCGCGGCGCCCTGGACGGCCTGATGGGCGGCACCACCCGGGAGGCGATCCGCGCCTATCGCTACGACGTCGGGCTGCCGATCAGCGGCGCCGTCGACGGGCCCCTGCTCGAAAGCCTGCGCCTCCAGCACCAGGGGGCCGGTGCCGGACCGGCCGCGGCAGAGCAACCGGATCTGGAGCTCGCCCGGGAGCCAGACCGGGAACCCGCCCGGGAACCCGCCCGGGAGCTCGATCAGGAGCCTCTCCTCGCCACCCCGCCGGCGCCGGCCAAATAGCGGACCAAGCGGCGGAA
>JAWWCG010000717.1:0-2330 GCA_033720555.1 Kiloniellales bacterium
CGACAAGCAGAGCCGCATTCGGGTGATCGTGCCCAACCTCATGGGCTACGACGAGGGCAACTTGCCGGCGACCTATCACGCCTTCTACGATCCGGCGAGCGGCGCGCCGCGGCCGGACGACGGCCGCCCGGTGCACGAGGGTCTGCGTCCCGACTTCGAGTGGCCGGCCTCCGCCTAAGCCGCGGCGTAGCCTAAGCCTGAACCCGCCGCACGACACGCGTCGCCCGGCTTAGGCCGGGCGTTGCGTCTCGGGCCGCGGCGTTCATCGACTTCCGCTGCCGGCGAGACTTCGGATCAGTCGACCGAGAGTCCGATCGCCCGAGCGATGATCCTGAGCTCGCGACCCAGCCAGTCTTCGAAAAAGCGCCAAGCCGGCCGGCGCGGCCGATCGCTCGGGACGACGATGCAGAGCCTGGAGTCGAGCGGCACGGCGATCGGGGAGACGCGGACCAGCCGCCCCGCCGCCAGATCCTCCGCGGCGAGAAGATGCCTGACGAGCGCGACGCCGCTCCCGGACATGACGGCGGCGATCAAGACCGCGCTGTCCCTGAACGTGGCGCCGCTCGGCTTCGCCTGGAATTGGATGCCCGCGCGCGTGGCCCACGCGTCCCATCCGCCGTGGATCTCGTCTTCGAGAAGGGGCAGCTTCGTCACCGCCTCCGGTCCCGGCTGCCGACCTGCCAAGCCGGCGCGCTCGAGAAGGCCGGATCCCGCGACCGCGACCAGGTGCTCGCTCACCGTCAGGCGGCGCGCACAGCCGTCCCAGGCGCCCGGGCCGAAGCGCAAGGCGCCGTCGATGCCGTCCTGAGCGAGGTCGAGAACTCGGTCATCCGTCACCAGGCGCAAGGAAACCGCCGGATGCTCTGCGTGAAACGAGGCAAGGCGTGGGACCAGCCACTTCAAGGCGAGCGACGTCGACAGCGTCAGGGTGACGGCTTGCGAGTCCTGTTCGAGGCGCAGCGCCATCCAGGTCGCCCGGATGCGCGCCAGCGAGTCGCCGACATCGTTCGCCAGTCTCGCCCCGGCGGGGGTCGGCGTGGCGCCGCTCGGCGTGCGCTCGAGCAGACGCAGACCGAGGTCCTGCTCGAGGCCGCGGACGGCGCGGCTGACGGCGCCGTGGGTGACGTTCAGCTCGCGTGCCGCCCGGGTGAAACTGCCGGTCCGCGCGACCGTCGCGAAGGCGCGCAGCGCTTTCAGCGATGGCAGCTGATCGGTCATGGCACGCTGTGAAATCATCTCACAGATAGTCGAATCTTTTTCCCGGGCAATCAAGCCTTAGATCGCTTAGGTGTGATAAGCGATCACAGGCCGGATGGCGCGAGCGAGGCCTTCGCCGCCCGGCACGCGCGGCGTCCATGTCGGCCGGAGCAAGACAGTCCGAGCACGTCGGTCGGACGCAGCCATGGGAGGTGTGCCATGAGTAACGAGACCAACCCCGTCGCTCTCGTCACGGCCGCGGGACGCGGGATCGGCGCGGGCATCGCGCGCGTGCTGGCGAGACGCGGCTGGCGCGTCGCCGTCATGTCGCCGTCCGAGCGCTGCGAGGCCGTGGCGGACGAGCTCGGCGGTCTTGCCGTCAGGGGATCGGTTCTCGACGAGGCCGACCTGCGACGCCTGGTCGACGCGGCGCTCGACCGATGGGGCCGGATCGATGCGGCCGTCTACAACATGGGACACGGCGGCGGTCTGCCCAAGATCATCGACGAGATTCACTTCAGCCCCGATCGCGACGAGCCCTTGCTCGATCTGCCGGACGAGCTCTGGCACGAGAGCCTGGACATGTACCTGCTGGGGGTCGTGCGGCTCGCGCGCCTGCTCACGCCCCTCATGGTCGAGGCGGGCGGCGGCTCGATCGTGGCGGTCTCGTCGGTGAACGCGGTCGAGCCGCGGCCGATGTATCCCATGAGCGCCTTGCGCGGCGCGCTGCATGTCTTCGTCAAGGCCTACGCGGATCGCTACGCCCGCGACAAGGTGCGCATGAACGCGGTGATGCCGGGCTTCTGCGAGAATGTCGCGTTGAGTGAGGACGCCAGACGCCGCATTCCGATCGGCCGCCCGGCGCGCTTCGAGGAGATCGGAGAGGCGTGCCACTTCCTCGCCTCCCCGGCCGCAAGCTACATCACGGGCCAGTCGCTCCTGGTCGACGGCGGCATCAATCGCGGGGTTCACTAATCCGGCGAACATGGCACGCCGGTCACTGGCCAGGCGCCCAGCCGAGCCAAGCTCGCCGCCGCGCGCTCGGCCGACCGGGGCCGACCGGGGCCGACCGGGGCCGACCGGGGCCGACCGGCGGCGAAGAAGGCTTACGCTTGTGCTCGAAAGTGGCGGAG
>JAWWCG010000718.1:0-2329 GCA_033720555.1 Kiloniellales bacterium
CCGCGTCGTCCCACAGGGCGGCGTAGGGCAAGGGGCCGTCGTCCGAGGACGGATGCACCGAGCAGTACTCGGTGCACACCACGCCCCAGCCGCCCTCGGCCTTGACCCCGCGCAGCGCCGCCAGGCTGCGCGGCCGGCGCCAGCCCAGCCCGGTGCAGTGGGGCACCTGGTAGAAGCGGTTGGGCGCCGTCACCGGGCCGATCTTCACCGGCTCGAACAAGAGGTCGTATCGGGGATCGCGCATGACAGGGTCTCGCTGTCGTCGTCTCGCTGGTGTCGTCTCGCTGTCGTTGTCTCGCTGACATCGACGCCGACTGATTGGACCGCCGCCCCGCCGCGGTCAAGACCTCGCCCGCCACGGCACCGGACGCGGCACCGGACGCGGCACCGGACGCGGCACCGGACGCGGCCGGGCGCTCTTGACAATCCGCGCCCCCCGGCGTTCGTTAGCCGCCCGTTCCATCGGCAGCCCGAGACCACGGCATGATTCCCCGCTACAGCCGCCCCGAGATGACCAAGATCTGGGAGCCGGAGAACCGCTTTCGCATCTGGTTCGAGATCGAGGCTCACGCCTGCGACGCCCAGGCGGCGCTCGGCGTGATTCCCGCCGCGGCGGCGAAGGCGGTGTGGGAGCGCGGCCGCTTCGAGGTGGCGCGGATCGAGGAGATCGAGACGGAAACCAAGCACGACGTGATCGCCTTCCTCACCAACCTGGCCGAGCACGTCGGAGAGGAGGCGCGCTTCGTCCATCAGGGCATGACCTCCTCGGACGTGCTCGACACCTGCCTCTCGGTCCAGCTCGCCCAGGCCGCCGACCTGCTGCTGGGCGACCTCGACCGCCTGCTCGCGGCGCTCGAGGCCCGGGCGCGGGAGCACAAGACGACCCCCTGCCTCGGGCGCAGCCACGGCATTCCCGCCGAGCCGACCACCTTCGGCCTCAAGCTGGCCGGCCATTACGCCGCCTTCGCCCGCAACCGCGCGCGCCTCGAGGCGGCGCGGCGCGAGATCGCCACCTGCGCCATCTCCGGCGCGGTCGGCACCTTCGCCAACATCGATCCGACGGTCGAGGCCCACGTGGCGGAAAAGCTGGGCCTGGCGGTCGAGCCGATCTCGACCCAGGTGATCCCGCGGGACCGGCACGCCGCCTTCTTCTGCACCCTCGGCGTGATCGCCTCCTCCATCGAGGCGCTCGCCGTCGAGATCCGCCACCTGCAGCGCGGCGAAGTCGGCGAGGCCGAGGAATACTTCGCGCCCGGCCAGAAGGGCTCCTCGGCGATGCCCCACAAGCGCAACCCGGTGCTGTCGGAGAACCTGACCGGCCTCGCCCGGGTGGTGCGCGCCGCCGTGGTGCCGGCGCTGGAGAACGTCGCCCTGTGGCACGAGCGCGACATCTCCCACTCCTCGGTGGAGCGGGTGATCGCGCCGGACGCCACCATCGCCCTCGACTTCGCCCTTGCCCGGCTGGCCGGCGTGGTCGAGAAGCTGGTGGTCTATCCCGAGGCCATGGCCCGCAACCTGGAGCGCCTGGGCGGCCTGATCCACTCCCAGGGCGTGCTGCTGGCGCTCACCCAGGCCGGCGTCAGCCGCGAGGAGGCCTATCGCCTGGTGCAGGACAAGGCCATGGCGGCCTGGGCCGGCGACGGCGACTTCCTGGCGCTGCTCAAGGCCGACCCCGAGGTGAGCGCGAAGCTCTCGGGCGAGGCCCTGGAGGCCTGCTTCGACCTCGAGCGCCACCTGAAGCACGTCGACGCCATCTTCGCCCGGGTGTTCGCTCGCTAGCGCGCGCCTGGCGGCGCGGCCAAACGAAAACCCCGCCGCCGGGCGGGGCCTGTCGAGTGTGGGTCTTTCGGAGCGTTGTCGGCGGGCGGGCGCCTATTCGCGCATCACCTGCTCCTTGGCTTCGGCGAGGCACTCCTCCATCTTCTTGCGCAGCCGGTGCTCCGACATCTCGACGCCGGCGTCCTGCATATCGCCCAGGATCTTGCGCACCAGGTCGGCGTCGCCCGGCTCCTCGAAGTCGGCGGAGATCACCTCGCTAGCATAGGCCTGCGCGTCGGACTTGCCCAACAGCTCCGCCGCCCACAGGCCCAGCAGCTTGTTGCGCCGGACCTCGACCCGGAACTGGAGTTCCTGGTCGTGCTTGTACTTGTCCTCGAAAGCTTTCTCGCGGTCGTCGAAGGTCGTCATGGTCCGCTCCTCCTAAATCGCCGGGAGCGTTGCCTTCCGCACCCGGGAATGATATCGCGGGTCCCCTTATAGCCGCTCGCCGCCGCCAGGAAAACCGCGCGCAGAGAGGGCGGCGAGACGATCGAGTCCGAGGCCCGCGGAG
>JAWWCG010000719.1:0-2329 GCA_033720555.1 Kiloniellales bacterium
GACGGCCGGCCAGAACCTATTGAGGGCCAAACGGCGGCCGATTGACGAGTGATCGAGAGGCGATCCGGGAGCCATCTTGGGGCGGTCCGGGGACGATGTAGGGACATGGCCTTGGAACTCCGGCCCCTTGTTGGCTTTATTTTAAGTCAGGGCGCCGATCGCGCAGACGCATCGGCCCGCGGCAGGGCGGGCGAGGGCGGCGCGGCCGCTTGAGGCCGCCATTCGAGGAGCATGAGGACGCCGGACGGTTTTCCATGGCGAACGCAATCACGCTGACGCGCTTGTTGATGGTCTTTCCGCTGGTGGCGATGATCTATTGGGCGTCGCCCGGCTGGCTGTGGCTGGCGCCGCCCCTGTTGCTGCTGATCATCGCCTTGGACGGGCTCGACGGCTACGTCGCGCGCAAGCGCCTGGAGACCTCGGTCTTCGGATCGATCTTCGACATCGCCGCCGACCGCGTGATCGAATACGTGCTGTGGACCGTGCTCGGCCATGTCGGCCTGGTGCCCATGTGGGTGGCGCTGGTCTTCATCATCCGCGGCACCCTGGTCGATTCGATCCGCTACGCCGCGATCGCCGGCGGGCAGACGGCGTTCGGCATGATGAAGAGCCGTCTCGGCCGTTTCCTGGTGGCCGGCCGCTTCATGCGCGGCTTCTACGGCGGCCTGAAGGCGGTGACCTTCGCCTGGCTGCTGTCGCTGGCGCCGCTGGCCTATTTCGAGCCGGCGCTGTGGAACGCCGGCCGCGACCCGATCGCCCTGATCACCGGCGTGCTGGTCTATTCCACCGTGGTGCTGTGCCTGCTGCGTGGCCTGCCGGTGCTGATCGAGTTCGCCATGCGCCACCGGGTCTTCCAGCCGCGCGAGACCGCGCAGCCCTAAGCGCCCGGCCGCCACCGCGACCTCGCTGCCGGCGGTGCCCGCGATGGCGCATGGGATAGCCCATGGGATAGCCGAGGGGATAGCGCAGGGCCGGGCCAGCGGCTTTTTTGCGACAGGAATCCGTCTCGCCCGGAATAGAAAGTCCGCTGCCATCCCGCTAGGGTCGCGCGGCGTGGCCGCGGTGCGCTGGGCGGTGCGCCGGGCGGGACGCGGCACGCAGCATGCAGGCGCAGACGGGTCGGGAGGTGGAGCGAGATGAAATCCCACGCGCGGGTCGTGATCATCGGCGGCGGCGCCATGGGCGTCGGCTTGGCGTATTTCCTGCCCAAGGAGGGCTGGAACGACGTGGTCCTGGTCGAGAAGGGCGAGCTCACCTCCGGCTCCACCTGGCACGCCGCCGGCCTGATCCCGCACTTCATCGCCAGCCTCAACATGGCCAAGGTGCATTTCGAGGCGCCCAAGCTCTACGCGACGCTCGAGGCCGAGACCGGCCAGGCGACCGGCTGGCACGGCTGCGGCGCGATCCGCCTGGCGCGCAGCGACGACGAGGTCGACTGGTTCCGCTACGTCAAGGGGATCCTCGACCAGGTCGGCGCCGAGTGCCACCTGATCGGGCCCAACGAGATCCGCCGGCTCCATCCGCTGCTGGAGGTCGACGACGTGAAGCTGGGCGCCTACACGCCCCACGACGGCCACACCGATCCCACCAGCTCGACCAACGCCATGGCCGTGGCCGCCCGCCAGGCGGGGGTCGAGATCTCGCGCCATAACCGCGTGACCGACATCAAGCGTCGGCGCGGCGGCGAGTGGGAGGTGGTCACCGAGCAGGGCACCATCGTCGCCGAGCACGTGGTCAACGCCGCCGGCTGCTTCTGCGACCAGGTGCAGCAGATGGTGGGCCAGCGCCTGCCGATCGTGAACATGATCCACCAGTACCTGGTGACCGAGACCTCGCCGGACGTCGTGGCGCTGGACACCGAGCTCCCGGTGGTCCGCGACCCGCTCGCCTCCTGCTATTACCGCCAGGAGCAGAAGTCGATCCTGATCGGCCCCTACGAGCGGGAGAACGCGGCGGCCTGGGGCCTCGACGGCATCGACTGGGGCTTCGACATGGAGCTGCTGCCGCCGGACATCGACCGTCTCTCGACCTCGCTCGAGCACGCCATGGCGCGCATCCCGGCCTTCGCCGAGCTCGGCATCAAGCGCGTCGTCAGCGGCCCGATCACCCACACGCCGGACGGCAACTTCCTGATGGGGCCGGCGCCGGGCTTGCGGAACTTCTGGCTCGACTGCGCCGCCAGCATCGGCGTCACCCAGGGCCCCGGCGCCGGCAAGTACCTCGCCCAGTGGATGGTGCACGGCCAGTCGGAGATCAACGTGCGCGAGATGGATCCGCGGCGCTTCGGGGACTGGGCCTTGGGCGACTACACCCTCGACAAGTCGATCGA
>JAWWCG010000720.1:0-2329 GCA_033720555.1 Kiloniellales bacterium
GAGCTTCCGGGCGTTTCGCGGCGTCGACTGGATGGAGGAGCCGTGCCGCAGTTGCGAGCGGCGGGAGTTGGACTGGGGCGGCTGCCGGTGCCAGGCCTTCGCGCTAACCGGCCGCGCCACGGCGACCGACCCGGCGTGCGCGCTGTCGCCGCTGCACGACGAGCTCGCGCGCCTCGCCGCCGAGGAGGCCGGTGCGCCGCCGCCCGCCTTCGCCTACCGCCGCCTCGCCGCCAAAGCGCCCCAGGAGGCCTGAGCCCCCGGAGGGCCTGAGCCTCCAGAGAGCCTGAGCCCAAGGAAGCCCGATCCCCCCGTGTGAGCGGCCGGCGCCGTCGGACGGCCTCTGACGGCCTCAGACCGCGTCACACGACGACGCTGGCGACCAGCATCGACCCCAAGACGAAACCGAGGAACACCAGGCCCGCGGCGGCGAGCGGTCGCGGAAGGCCGATGCCCCGCTCGCCGGCGGCGCTCGCCTCGCCGTGACGGCCGCCGGTCGCGCTCTCGCGCCTGGGATGCGCGCGATCGCTGTCGCGCGCCAGGTCCAGGGCCCGCACTGCGACGCCGGCCCGGCTGTTCCAAAGTAGGCTCTCAAAAATCTCCTGCGACATCGCCGAATCTCCGAGTAGGGTTGGACCGAAGCGGTGTGTGTTGCAGGAAACCTTAGCGGCCGGCCGTGAGCCGCCCGCTCGCCGGGTGTGAATTCAGCGTGAAAAATGCGGGAATCCGGCCGGCGCGGCGAAAAAAACGTCGATGGCCGTCGCTTTCCGGCCTTTGGGCAGCCCGGAGGGGTCGCGATTATGACGCCGCACAACCGCGTGGCGACGCGGCGGCGGGCCGCTTAGGGGTCCATCTCGACGATGACCTGACGCTTGTTGCTTTCGTAGCGCGCCTTGACGAAGTTCTTGTCGGCGTCGAACCAGACGCTGCCTTCCCAGCCGCCGGCGAAGTCGAAGCGTTCGGTCTCCAGCTCCGTGTCGCCCCACGCGATCGTATCCTTCTGGCCGGTGACGCTCACCTCCATGAGTTCGAGGTCCGTCAGGCTGAACAGCAGGCTTTGCTCGGTGATCGCGTAGTGCCAGAGCGAAATGGGAAAGGCGTCGTGGGGCAGGGTCACGGGCTGGTCGTTGACGCTCGCGTCGTACGCCGTGGTCGTGCGCGTCAGGGTCATGGCGTATTTCGTGCCGTCGTCGTCGGTGTCGCCCGACATGGACTGAAGCTCGCCGCTCGCCCACTGCTCCTTCAGGTGCTGGGCGAAATCGTACAGCTTGACGCCCAGCACCGACAGCGAGGCCTTGGTCCTCAGCTCCTCCACCTGGCCCTGCTCGTCGTGCTTGACCGTGTAGTGGACGTTGCCGATCTTCTTGCCGTCCAGCAGGACCGAGGCGAAATGGTTCTCGTAGCCGTCCTCGGCGTAGGCCGGCAATGACAGGCACAAGAGGGCGGCCACGACCGCCAGGCGTCTCGACCCCGTCATTCTCATTCCTCCGTGAGCGAAATCGCGATCGACGGCGCCGAGCGCGCGCCTATTCGGCCAGCGGCTCGACCTCGGCGCCCCGGTCGCCCAGGAACTTCACCCGATAGGCGCGCTCCTCGCACCTGATGATCCAGGCCTTCTCGTCGGGCGAGGTGTCCTTCGGATCGGCGCTGACCTCTTGCGGCGCCGTGCACGCGTAGCCGTTTTGGCGCACCGCCGCCGCGACGACGTCCTTGGGATCCTCCTGGGCGGCCGCGAAGTCGGCGCAAAGCATCGCCGCGACGCACAGGCAGGCTGCCAAACGATCGGCCATGCGACTCCCAATCCTCGGCAAAGGGCACCCACCTTGAAAAATAGCTGACGTGCCGATAACCGGCAGAGCCTAGTCCGCGTGCCGCCAAACTGTAAAGCAAGCGCCGCGCCTACATCCTGCCCTTCCAGGGAACCAGCCAGCGCTCGAACTGGCGCATCAAGGCGTCGAACAGGAAAGCGATCAGCCCGATCACCAGGATGCCCAGAAAGACGATGTCGGTGGCGAGGAAGCGCGCCGCGTTCAGCACCATCACGCCGAGGCCGGCCTTGGCGGCGACCATTTCCGCGGCGACCAGGGTGGTCCACCCGAAGGCAATGGCGATGCGCATGCCGGTCAGGATCTCGGGCAGCGCAGCTTTGAGGACGACGTGCCACAGCACCTGGTTGCGCGACGCCCCCATGGAATAGGCCGCGTGAATCTGTTCGATCGAACAGGATCGGACGCCGGCGCGCGCGGAAATGGCCAGGGGCGCGAAACAGGCGAGGTAGATCAGGAACACCTTCGAGAAATCGCCGATGCCGAACCAGATGATGGTCAGCGGC
>JAWWCG010000721.1:0-2328 GCA_033720555.1 Kiloniellales bacterium
GGCGCGTTCCGCCTGCACGATCGGCTGGTCTATCATCGCGAGGACGCGTCCGGTGGGGCGGCGTGGCGGACCGAGCGGTTGTTCCCATGAGGCCCGGCACGACGATCGCGCTCATCGCGGCCATCGCATTCATCGCGGTCGTGGGGTCGGCATGAACGAGCCCGCCGAGCCACGGGCGCGGGCCGGGCCGGGCGGCGCCGCCTCGCGGCCCGACCAGACGGCCGAGCCGACGCCCGGCCAGACGGCCGACCCGGGCGCCCAGGCCTTCCCAGCCGACGCCGACCGCCTGATGCGGCTCGCCACCTATGCTTCGGTGACCACGGCCAGCATCCTGATCGCCATCAAGCTGATCGCCTGGCTCTACACCGATTCGGTGAGCCTGCTGTCCACCCTGCTGGATTCGGTGCTCGATGCCTTCGCCTCGATCGTCAACCTGCTGGCGGTGCGCCACTCCTTGACGCCGGCCGACCGGGAGCACCGCTTC
This sequence comes from Kiloniellales bacterium, assembly GCA_033720555.1. Taxonomy (GTDB): domain Bacteria; phylum Pseudomonadota; class Alphaproteobacteria; order Kiloniellales; family JAKSDN01; genus CALJXB01. The sequence continues at coordinate 485 of JAWWCG010000721.1, forward strand.
GGCCACGGCAAGGCCGAGGCGCTGGCGGCCCTCGGCCAAGCCACCTTCATCTCGGGCTCGGCCCTGTTCATCTTGGCCATGGCGCTCCACCGCCTGTGGACCCCGGTGCCGCTGGCCCACACGGAGTTCGGCATCGGGATCATGGCGTTCTCGATCGTGGCGACCTTCTTCCTGACCCGGTTCCAGGCCTATGTGGTTCGCAAGACCGGCTCCTTGGCGATCGAGGCCGACGCCCTGCACTACGTCGGCGACCTGCTGGTCAACGGCTCGGTCATCGTCGCCCTGCTGCTGGTGTCGCATCTCGGTTGGACCTGGGCCGACCCGGTGTTCGGCCTCGCCATCGCCGGCTATATCCTGCTCAACGCCTATCGCATCGGCCGCGGCGCCCTCGACATGCTGATGGACCGGGAACTGCCGGACGAGGACCGGGAGCGGATCAAGGAGATCGTCAGGGCGCACCCCAAGGTGATCGACATGCACGACCTCAGGACCCGCGCCTCCGGGCGCGACACCTTCATCCAGATCCACCTCGAGCTGGACGGAAAGATGTCGCTCCTGAGCTCCCACAGGATCAGCGACGAGGTCGAGGCCGCACTGCTCGACGCCTTTCCCGGCGCCGAGGTGATCATCCATCAGGACCCTCACGGCCTCGAGGAACCGCGCGCGAGCTTCGGGTGACCCCGACGAGCGGCGCGCCGAGTGACGGATGATTTAGATCAATGCCCAGGCCGCCGCGCGCGCCGACAAGTTGAGCGGTGGCAGCACGACCGCAGGAGAATGCCATGACTTGGGCCAAGCTGCTGGCCAACATCGACGGCGGACCGGCGAGCGAGGCGGTGGCCGGCGTCGCCCTGGAGCTGGGGCGCAGCTTCGACGCGCGGGTCGAGCTGCTGCACGTCGAGGTGGCGGAGGAAGAGGCGATCCCGATCGTCGCCGAAGGCATGGCGGCGGGCGCGGTCGGCAGGATGCTCGAGGGCCTGGCGGAGCAGCGCCGGATCCGCGCGGAGACGGCCGAGCGACTCTATCGCACGCTGTGCGTCGAGGCCGGGGTGCCGACCTGCGCGCCCGACGACCCGGCCGAGCCGGGCCGGTTCCGGGTCGGCTTTCGCCGGCTGGCCGGCCGGGAGTCCGACGAGATTTCCCGGCGCGGCCGCCTCGCCGATCTGGTGATCGTCGGCGGCGCGACGGAGGAGGGCGAATTCTCGCCGGCGGTGGAGGCGGCCATATTCGGCACCGGCCGGCCCTTGATCATGGTGCCGCCGTCGGCGGCGACGCGCTTCGGCGCGCACGTGGCCATCGCCTGGGACGGCAGCCCGGGCGCCGGGCGGGCGACCGGCGCGGCCCTGCCGCTGTTGCGCCGCGCCGAGCGTGTCACCGTCGCCACCGCCGACATGGAGAAGCTCGGCACCAAGCCGAGCGCCCTGGTGGGATATCTGGCGGAGCACGGCATCGCCGCCAAGACCTGGGCGTTTCGCCCCGACGACGGCAAGCTCGGCGAGCGGCTGCTGGCGGAAGCCGAGGCGGCCGGCGCCGACCTGCTGGTGATGGGCGCTTACGGCCACAGCCGCCTGCGCGAAATGGTGCTCGGCGGCGTCACCCAAAGCGTGACCGCAAAGGCCAGGCTTCCGGTCTTCATGGCCCGCTGATCGGGTCCATTGACCGGCCTCATTGACCGGGGCCCGCTGACGCGGCGCCCTATCTCCCGTAGTGATAGTTGGGCAGCCACATGGCGATCTCGGGAAACAGCATGACGATCGCCAGCCCGGCGCACATCACCAGGACGAAGGGAAGGATCGAGCGGTAGATGTCCACCAGCGAGATCTCCGGCGGCGCCATGGCGCGCA
>JAWWCG010000722.1:0-2326 GCA_033720555.1 Kiloniellales bacterium
AACGGCCCGCCGCGGCAGCGGCCCGGCCTGGATCAGCGGCTTCGTGCTCGGCGCCCTGGTGTTCGCGGTCGGCGCCGGCGCGGCGGGGCTGACCAAGGATCTCTGGGATTCGGGCGCGACCGGCGCCGACGCTCAGGACGCGGTGTCCCAGCAGCTCGCCGCCGTGGAGGCTCGCCTCGCCGAGATCGAGGCCCGGCCCGCCGCGCCCACTCCGCCGGCCGACCTGGCGACCGCCGACGACGTCGCCCGCCTCGAGGGCCAGATCGCGGCCCTCGGCGCCACCAACGCGACGGAGGATCTGGCGGCGGCGATCGAGGACCTGAAGGCGCAGATGGCGACGATGGACGCCAGCGCCAGCGCCGGCGCGGAAGCCGCCGGCGCGCTTGGCGGCTTGACCGGCGACGTGGCGTCGATCAAGGCGACCCAGGCGGAGCTCAGCGCGGCGGTCGACGAGCTCAAATCGCGCGACGCCGGTCAGCAGGCCCTGCTTTGGTCCGCCGTCGGCGCCTTGCGCGACGCCCTGCGCTATGCCGGCCCGTTCACCACGGAGCTGGAGGACGTGGCCCGCCTCGCCGGCGACCGGCCGGAGGTCCAGGAAAGCCTGGCCGAGCTCAGGCCGCTGGCCGACGACGGCGTGGCGAGCCTGGCCGAGCTGCAGCGCTCGTTCCCGGCGACCGCGCGCGACATCGTCGCCGCCGGCTACGGCGAGCGCGAGGACAGCGTCTTGGGCGACGTGCTGACCCGGGTCAGCCAGGTGGTCACCGTGCGGCCGGTGGGCGAGGTCGAGGGCGACGGCCCGGGCGCGATCGTGGCGCGCGCGGAGGGCCACGTCGAGCAAGGCGACCTCGCCGCGGCGCTGGTGGAGCTCGACGGCCTGCCCGAGGCGGCGCGCGCCGCCGCCGAGCCGTGGCGCCAACGCGCCGAGCAGCGCATCGCGGCCGACGCCGCGGTCGCCAAACTGAACGGCCTCTTGGCCGGACAACTGGCGGCGGGGGGCTGAGGCGATGTGGCGGGCACTCTGGTTCTGTCTCAAGGTCGCGGTCCTGGTCGCGATCGCCTGGTACGTGGCGGAAAAGCAGCCGGGCCAGGTGTCGCTGGAATGGTGGGGCTATCGCATCGACACCTCGGTCGGCGTGCTGCTGCTGGCCGCCGGCCTTCTCGCCGTCGTCGCGGCGATCCTCTATCGCTCCTGGGGCGGCCTGCGGCACGTGCCGCGGGACATCGGCCGGGCGGTCCAGTCGAACCGCCAGAAGCGCGGCTACCGGGCCTTGACCCAAGGCATGGTGGCGGTCGCCGCCGGCGAGGCCGGCGAGGCCCAGCGCTGGGCGCGCAAGGCCGACGAGCTGCTGGACTCGCCGCCGCTGACCATGCTGCTGTCGGCCCAGGCGGCGCAGCTCGACGGCGACCATCAGGCGGCCAAGCGCTATTTCACCGCCATGCTGGAGCGCGACGAGACCCGCTTCCTCGGCCTGCGCGGCCTGATCACCCAAGCGCTGCGCGACGGCGACTCCCAGGCCGCCCTCGAGTACGTGCGCTCGGCCCACACGCTGCGGCCCCGCACGCCCTGGGTGCTGGAGACCCTGTTCGACCTGAGCGAGCAGGCCGGCGACCTGGAGGGCGCCGAGCGCGCCGCCCGCGAGGCGGCCCACAGCAAGGCCCTGCCGGCGCCCGAGGCCAAGCGCAAGCACGCCGTGGTGCTGCTGGAGCGGGCCCGCGCCGCCCAGCGCGGCGGCGACCCGGCGCAGACGCTGAAGCTCGCCAAGCAAGCGCACAAGGAGGCGCCGGACCTGGTGCCGGCGACCGTGCTGGCGGCCGAGCTGCTGGTCGGCAGCGGGCGGCAGCGGGCGGCCGCGCGCTTGCTCGAGAAGGCCTGGGCGGCGGCCCCGCACCCGGCGCTGGTCGCCGCCTACGCGGCGGCGCGTCCCGGCAAGAGCGGCCTCGATTGGCTGAGCCAGGTGGGCAAGCTGGTCGCCGGCGCGCCGAACCACCCGGAGAGCCAACTGGCGCTGGCCGAGGCGGCGCTGGAGGCGCGGCTGTGGGGCGAGGCGCGCCGCCACCTGGGCGAAGCGGCGGCGGCCGGCGCCACCGAGCGGGTCTGCCGGGCGATGGCGCGGCTCGAGGAGTCCGAGCACGGCGACGCCGACACGGCCCGCCAGTGGCTGATCAAGGCCGGCGAGGCGCTGCCGGACCCGGCCTGGGTGTGCCATAGCTGCGGCGCCGTGGCCGACGAATGGCAGCCGCGCTGCGGCGCCTGCGACGCCTACGACGGGCTCGCCTGGCAGACGCCGCCGCGGGTGCCGCTGCGCGCCAAGCCGGGCGACGCCCA
>JAWWCG010000723.1:0-2320 GCA_033720555.1 Kiloniellales bacterium
CGCACCACCAGGTGCGGGTAGGCGGTGTCGATGATCACGCGGCCGCCGCGCCGATAGGGCGCGAAGAGGGCGTCGGCGCGCGCCTCGGCCAGACGCTCCAGATTGGCGCCGAGCAGGAACCGCAGGATGCGCCGCCGCGCCTCGGCGCGGTCGGGAAAGGCGATTCTATAGCCGATCTCCTCGCGCGCCGGCGCCAGGCCCGCGCCCCGCAGGACCGCCTCGAGATCCTCGGCCAGCGGATAGGGAAACGCCAGGCCGGCGGCGGCGAAGCCGGCCCGCCAGATCCGGGCGAGCGCGTTGTCGCGGTCGAGGAGGGCGGCGATCAGCCGCCCGCCGGGCGCCAGCCGGCGGGCAAGCGCCCGTACCGTCGCCGCCGGCTCGGCGACGTAGTAGAGGCTGTGGTTGGCGAGGATCAGGTCGAAGGCCGGGCCCGCCGCCACGCCGGACTCCTCGCCGGACTCCCCGCCGGCGTCGGCGACCGCGCGGGCGAGCGGGGCGAGCCGCCTTGCGGCCTCGGCCCGGAGCGCCGCGACCGGCTCGACCAGGACGAGGGCGAGGCGCGCGCCGGGCAGCCCGGCGGCGCGCAGCAGCCGGGCGGCGAAACGGCCGTCGCCGCAGCCGAAATCGAGCATCCGCACCGCTTGGCGGCGCCGGGCCAGTCGCGCCAGCCGAGCCAGATGGGGCCGCAGCGCGGCGACCTGCGCCTCGGTTTCCGTCGAATGGGCGAGGAAGAACGCGAAATCGTCGCGAATCTCGGCGTAGTCGACGGGTGAGGGGACGTCCATGTGCGACGGCACCGTTTGGGCCACCGGCGGCGGCCGGGAAGGGCGAGCCTAGCACGAATGCCTGGCCGCCCGGGCAGAGGTCGCCGGCGGTCGATCGGCGCGTCCGGCAAGGCTTCCCGCCGCCCGGCCAGCGCCAGGATGAGTTGCGCTGCAAAATATTCCTGAAAATAATACTAAAATTCAGGGAGAAAGATTTGTTGCATCGCAATAGTTTTTCTCCAACATGGATCCCATGTCAGAGTCCGGCTCCGGGGTGTTGCAACGGGCGCTCGGCGCCCTGCAGCGGCGCCCGGAGCGGGCGCGACGGATCAACCTGGCCCTGCAGGGCGGCGGCGCGCACGGCGCCTTCACCTGGGGCGTGCTCGACCGGCTGCTCGATCGCCGGGAGCTCGAGATCGACGGCGTGAGCGGCACCAGCGCCGGCGCCGTCAACGCGGTCGCCTTGGCCGCCGGCTATCGCGAGGACGGGACCGAGGGCGCGCGGCGCAAGCTGGCGACCGTCTGGCGCGCGCTGAGCGAGAGCGGCTGCGTCCTGCCGGTCAGGCGCAGCGCGAAGGCGACCGGCGCGCCGGTCGCCAACAGCGACGATTCGCCCTACTACCTCGCCATGCAGATGCTGACCGGCATCTTTTCGCCGTACGATTTCAATCCCCTGGAGATCGACCCGCTGCGCGCCATCCTCGATCGGCACATCGATTTCAAGGCGTTGCGCCGCAATCCGCCGATGACCCTGTTCATCAACGCCACCGAGGTCGCCACCGGCCGCGGCCGGGTGTTCACCGGCAAGGAGATCACCCTCGAGGCGGTGCTGGCCTCGGCCTGCCTGCCGGCGCTGCGCCATGCGGTCAAGATCGGCCGCCAACACTATTGGGACGGCGCCTTCTCGGCCAATCCGGCCCTGCTGCCGCTGATCGAGAGCTGCGCCACGGCCGACACGCTGATCGTCCGGCTGGCGCCGGCCCGGCTGCCGGAGCTGCCGAAGAAGGCGAGCGACATCCACGGCCACGTGAGCCGCATCATGTTCAGCCAGCCCTTGCGCAAGGAGATCGAGCTGATCGAGACCGGACGGCGCACGGCGCGGCGGCATCGGGCTCACCGACAAGCTGGGCCGGCGGCTCAAGCGGCACCGCTTCCACATGGTGGACGCCGCCCGCTACACCGCCGAGCTCGGCCACGCCAGCGCCTTGACGCCGGATTGGGACTTGCTCGTCTACCTCCAGGCCTGCGGGCGCAAGGCCATGGCCAATTGGCTGGGACGCCACCGCGGCGCCGTCGGGCGCCGCTCCACCGTCGATCTGGCGGCGAAGTTTCTCTGACCGTCCCGCCAGGCGATCCGTCCAGGAGAGTCGTAAGCAGATTCAAGGCATTCTGCCTTGAATCTGCCACAGTCGTTCAATAGCGTTCCGGCCTTTCGCAGCCGCCGCGCTTCTCGCACTAGAGCCCGTGGCCAGATCGAAGGGGGAGCTCGTCATGTCGCACGCCCGTCCCGGGCCCGGTGCCGAGATCCGCACCTTCGCTCTCGCGTCCAGTGCCGC
>JAWWCG010000724.1:0-2317 GCA_033720555.1 Kiloniellales bacterium
GCATGAGCGACGGGCACGAAGCGCCCAACGCGCGATGGCAGCAGTGCGCATGGTCGCCGGTGTCCACGGTGTCTGCACTGCTCCGCACGGTGGCCTCCCATCCTCCGAGCGCTGCATGATTCAAGGCGTTCGAGACGAGTCGACCCGGTCGTGTCCCTGTGCGTGGTGTAGGAGTGGGCGGCCGGGATACTCCGTGGCGGGTCGGGTCGCTCTCGTCATGCGGCCGCGGCGGGCAGCATGAGGGTGAGATCATCGCGCATCGGCGCGATCGTTTCCAGGGTCATGTAGCGCGCCCGCTGGACCGACCACTCGTCGTTCTGTTCCAAGAGGATGGCACCGACCAGGCGGGTGATCGCAGCCTCGTTGGGGAAGATGCCGACCACCTCCGTGCGCCGCTTGATCTCGCCGTTGACGCGCTCGAGGGGATTGGTCGAGTGGATCTTGGCCCGGTGCTCCTTGGGGAAGCTCATGTACGCGAGGACGTCCGCCTCGGCCTCGTCGAGCAGGGCAGCGAGCTTCGGCAGCTTGGGGCGAACCTGATCGGCGACCTGGCGCCACTGGGCCCGCGCGGCGTCGGCATGATCCTGGGCGAAGGCGGTGGCGATGAACGCCGACACGACGCGCCGGCCGCTCCTGCCGGCATGGGCGAGGGCGTTGCGCATGAAGTGCACCCGGCAGCGCTGCCAGGTGGCGCGGAACACGCGGGCGACGGCGGCCTTGATGCCCTCATGCGCGTCCGAGATCACCAGCTTCACGCCGGCGAGCCCGCGCCGCTTGAGCTTGCGCAAGAACTCGACCCAGAAGGTCTCGGCCTCCGAGGCGCCGATGGCCATGCCGAGCACCTCACGCCGGCCGTCGGTGTTGACCGCGACGGCGATGGTCACCGCGACGGACACGATGCGCCCGGCCTCGCGCACCTTCACGTAGGTCGCATCGATCCACAAGTACGGCCAATCGCCCTCGATCGGGCGTTCGAGAAAGCTGCGCACGCGCTCGTCGATCTCCGTGCAGAGGCGGCTGACCTGGCTCTTGGAGATCCCGCCCATGCCCAGCGCCTTGACGAGCTCGTCCACCGAACGGGTGGAGATGCCCTGCACATACGCCTCCTGGATCACGGCCGTGAGCGCCTTCTCGGCCACCCGCCGCGGCTCCAGGAAGGCAGGAAAGTAGCTGCCCTTGCGGAGCTTGGGGATACGCAGCTCGACCGCACCGGCGCGCGTCTCCCACATCCGGTCGCGATACCCGTTGCGCTGGGCCAACCGCGCCGCCGTGCGCTCGCCATAGCCGGCACCGGTCAGGCCCTGCACCTCGAGGTCCATCAGCCGCGCGGCCGCAAAGCCGATCATCTCGCGCAACAGATCGGCGTCGGCGCTCTTCTCCAGCAGCTCGCGAAGGGCGATGCTGTCGTCGGTCATCGTGGCGGTCTCCGGTCCAGGGTTGCAGGTCGCAACCCAACCCTACCGGAGATCCCGCGATGGCCACCCGCTGTGGATAGCTGGCCTGCCTACGCCAGACTCGTGGCGGTCGCTGCGGCAGGCCACCTACCCACAGCTCCTACACCACCACCCGGGACGTGACCATGCCCAGTCGGGAGATTCTCTACGCCGGCTGATGGAGCAGCCCGAACGGCGGAGAAACCGGCCATTTCGGGCTCTCATCCGAACCAACGACACCGGCCGCCCGCCCGTTTCGGGCCGTTTTCGGGCTCTCAGGGACCGCTTTCTCTGACCTAACCGAACCACGGCCATTTTGGCACGGATGTCGAAATCGTGGTAATTCAGTAGGTTGCAGGCAGTCGGACCAGCCCCTGTTTCGAAGTGCTTCCGCTCGGGCGGGGGGACCTGGATCGAACCCCTTCGGTTCGGGTCCGGTAGCGTGCCTACTCCAGTGCCGCTGCTGCGGTAAGTGAGCTCACCTGGATGGCGGGCTCACCGTGGTCCCCAAGGAGCCGTTCTCATCAGCGGGGCGAGCGCGCCCAGATTACCGTTCGCCGATAGGTCGGCGTTGTTATCGCCTCTCCCGGCGTTGGAAGCGCATCATCGGTTGCTGGAGCGTATCCGGCTCGCCGATCCAGGTGTATGTCAGCAGCGATGGCTCGGACATCCCGGTGGTGATCCGATGCTCGTGGCCGGGCGGATTGAAGATCAGCGATCCGGGCGCGTACACCCCGACATCGTTCTCCGAGGTGGCGCCGGACAGGCCTACGCGAGACTCGGTGATCCCGGCATGACTGTGCGCCGGGTACATGACTGTGGGCCGGGTGGGTGCAGCGCGGCGCGAAAAGGACGACCCCGAGCACCAGATCATCGGCGACCAC
>JAWWCG010000725.1:0-2316 GCA_033720555.1 Kiloniellales bacterium
GGTCGGCGTCATCCAGCAGGACATCGACCGGCTGTTCGCCAAGTGCCCGGGGATCACGGCGCACCTCGGCTGCGCGCTCGGCCGCGACGTGAGCCTCGACGAGCTGAAGGAGCGCCACGACGCGGTCCTGCTCACGATCGGCTCGTGGTGGGGCAAGGCCATGAAGATCCCCGGCGAGGACGATCCGCGGGTGGTCGACGGCGTTTCCTTCCTGCGCCGGGTGAACGCCGGCGAGCGCCCGGAGCTGCCGGAGACGGTGGTGGTGGTCGGCGGCGGCGACGTGGCCATGGACGCCTGCCGCGCGGCGCTCAGGATGCCGGGCTGCAAGGAGGTCAAGGTGGTCTACCGCCGGGGCCCGGAGGAGATCCCGGCGCGCCGCGACGAGCTCGAAGGCGCCCTCAAGGAGGGCATCGAGTTCGTCTACAACACCCAGCAGGTCGCGGTGGTGGAGAAGGGCAACCATCTGGCGCTCGCCTGCGTCAAGACCGAGATGGGCGCGCCCGACCCGGCCGACGGCCGCCGCCGGCCGGTGGCGGTCGAGGGCTCGGCGCACGAGATCGACTGCGGCATGGTGATCGCCGCCGTCGGCCAGCAGGCGGAATCCGACCACCTCGCCCAGAAGGGCCTGATGGACCACGACCGGGTGCGGGCCGACTACCAGGGCATGCGCACCGAGGATCCCAAGGTCTTCGCCGCCGGCGACGGCGCCTTCGGCGGTTCGACCATCGTCATGGCGATGAACCACGGCCAGCGCGCGGCCTACTACATCAAAGCGGTCCTCGACGGCGTCGGCGAGCCGCTGCCCTACCGCACGCCCTATCGCACGCGCCGGGTGCCGGTCGCCCAGGACATCATGTGGGAACGCTTCCCCCGCCAGGAGCAGGCGTTCCACGGCGTCGGCGCGGAGCCCGCCGCCTTCGCCGAGATCGAGTCCGGCTACGACTTGGCGACCGCCAAGGCCGAGGCGGCGCGCTGCTACCGCTGCGACGCCGAGACCGGCTCCAACGACTATTCGGTCGCGCACCGCGAGGATATCTTCTCCATGGCGCGCACCAACCCGAACGACACCGCGAAGCTCCGCGCCATGCTCGACCGGCGCCTGGCTGCCCGCGCGAACCCCTTTCCGGAGGGCCGGGGGGCGAGCCTCGACGACCTGGTCTTCCTGCCGGCCAACCTGTCGCGCCTGGTGATCGATCCCTATCGCGAGGCCTGCCGGGTCGACACCGACCTGGCCGGCAAGCTGGCGCTGGCCTCGCCGCTGTTGGTGGCCGGGTTCGACGCCGCGCCGCGGCAGGTTTGGGACGGCTTGGCCGCCGGCTTGGCCATGGCCGGTACGGGTTATGTCGGCCGCCGGGACCCGGGGCCGGAGGTGACCTGGCTGCAGCTCCTCGCCGCGGCGCCCGCCGGGGCCGACGGTTTCGACGCGCCGGACGCACCCGACGCGCGCGCCGCCGGCCTGATCGTCGAGTACTCGGGCGAGACCGCGGCGCCGGTGGCGCGGCGGCTGCGCGACGGCCAACTGACCGGCCTCGCCGTCGCGGCGCCCGAGCTGCTGGAGGGCGCCATCGCCCGCGCCTTCGAGGACGGCTGCGACCTCCTGCTGCTGGACGGCAGCGGCGGCCTGGAGCGGCCGTGGCCGGAACTGGCCGGCCCGCCCGATCTCTCGATCCTGCGCGACGCGATTCGCATCCTGCGCGGGATGAAGCGGGAGGGCGACATCGAACTGCTCTACTTCGGCGGCGCGCGCTCGGGCACCGACGCCGCCAAGCTGATCGCCCAGGGCGCGAGCGCCGTCCTGCTGGGCGTGCCGGTCGGGCTGGCCATGGGCGGCCGGATCGAGGCGGACGGGACCCTGGCCTTCGCCGCGGACTACAGCGACGAGGACCGCCGGCTCGCCGTCGCCAACATCCTCAAGGCCTCGGTCGGCGAGGCCTCGATGATGGCGCGTTGCACCGGCAAGACCAACCTGCACAACCTCGAGCCCGAGGACCTGCGCGCGATCACCCTGGCCTCGGCGGCGGCCACCGGCATCCCCCTGGTCGGCACCCACTGAGCGCTCGGCTTCGGGCGGAGACCTAGCGCATTTTCCACTCACGTGGAATCGCACCAGCCCGCACCCCCGCCCGGCCACCCATGCCATCGTATGCTAGGGGTGGCCGGGCGGGGGTGCAGGCCGGTGCGATTCCACGTGAGTGGAAAATGCTCTAGGTCTTCGCGCGAAGCCGAGCGCTCAGTGGGTGCCGACCAGGGGGATGCCGGTGGCCGCCGCCGAGGCCAGGGTGATCGCGCGCAGGTCCTCGGGCTCGAGGTTGTGCA
>JAWWCG010000726.1:0-2311 GCA_033720555.1 Kiloniellales bacterium
CACCCGGGCGTTCACCATGGTCTCGATGGCGGCGATGTCCTCGTCGCTGAGCGGCCGGGGGTGGGAGAAGTCGAAGCGCAGCCGGTCCGGCGCCACCAGCGAGCCCTTCTGGGTCACGTGGTCGCCGAGCCGCCGCCGGAGCGCCTCGTGCAGCAGGTGGGTCGCCGAGTGGTGCGCGCGCAGGCCGGCGCGGCGCGTGCCGTCGACGCTGAGCTCGACCGCGTCGCCCACCGCCAGGCGGCCGCGCACCACCTCGCCGATGTGGACGTGGAGGTCGCCCAGGCGCTTCTGGGTGTCGTCGATGCGCACCTCGGCGCCCTTGGCGGTGAAGGCGACGCCGCTGTCGCCCATCTGGCCGCCGGACTCGCCGTAGAACGGCGTCTGGTTGACCAGGAGCTCGATCGCCTGGCCGGCCTCGGCCGCCTCGACCGCTTGGCCGTCGACCAGGATCGCCTGGACCTGGCCCTCGCCCGTCTCGCTCTCGTAGCCGAGGAACTCGCTCGCCCCGTGGCGCTCGCGCAGCTCGTACCACAGCGCCTCGGTCGCCGCCTCGCCGGAGCCGACCCAGGACTTGCGGGCGGCCGCGCGCTGGCGCGCCATGGCGGCGTCGAAGCCGGCCTGGTCGACGCCCCGGCCCTGGCCGCGCAGGATGTCCTGGGTGAGGTCGAGGGGGAAGCCGTAGGTGTCGTAGAGCTTGAAGGCGACCTCGCCGGACAGCGCCTCGGCCGTGCCGAGCCGGCCGGTCTCCTCCTCGAGCAGCTTGAGGCCGCGGTCGAGGGTGCGGTTGAAGCGCGCCTCCTCCAGCTTGAGGGTCTCGGTGATCAGCGCCTGGGCGCGCTGCAGCTCGCCGAAGTGCTGGCCCATCTCGCGCACCAGGGCCGGCACCAGGCGCCACAGCATGGGCTCCTTGACGCCGAGGCGGTGCACGTGGCGCATGGCGCGGCGCATGATGCGACGCAGCACGTAGCCGCGCCCGTCGTTGCTCGGCAAGACGCCGTCGGCGATCAGGAACGAGGAGGCGCGCAGGTGGTCGGCGATCACCCGGTGGCTGACGCCGTGCTCGCCGTCCGGGTCGACGCCGGAGGCCTCGGCCGAGGCCTCGATCAGCGCGCGCAGGAGGTCGGTCGCGTAGTTGTCGTGGGTGCCCTGGAGCACCGCGGAGATGCGCTCCAGGCCCATGCCGGTGTCGATCGAGGGCTTGGGAAGTTCGACGCGCTCATCCGCCGCGAGCTGCTCGAACTGCATGAACACCAGGTTCCAGATCTCGATGAAGCGGTCGCCGTCCTCCTCCGCCGAGCCCGGCGGGCCGCCGGGGATGTGGGGCCCGTGGTCGTAGAAGATCTCCGAGCACGGCCCGCAGGGGCCGGTCTCGCCCATCGACCAGAAGTTGTCCGAGGTGGCGATGCGCAGGATGCGGTCCTGCCGCAGGCCGGCGATCTTGGCCCACAGCTCGGCCGCCTGGTCGTCCTCGGCGTAGACGGTGACCAGCAGGCGCTCGGGCGACAGGCCGAACTCCTTGGTGACCAGGTTCCAGGCGAGCTCGATCGCCAGGTCCTTGAAGTAGTCGCCGAACGAGAAGTTGCCCAGCATCTCGAAGAAGGTGTGGTGGCGCGCGGTGTAGCCGACGTTCTCCAGGTCGTTGTGCTTGCCGCCGGCGCGCACGCACTTCTGGGAGGTGACGGCGCGGCTGTAGGGCCGGGTCTCGGCGCCGGTGAAGACGTTCTTGAACTGCACCATGCCGGCGTTGGTGAACAGCAGCGTCGGGTCGTTGTGGGGGACCAACGGCGAGGAGGCCACGACCTCGTGGCCGTGACGCCTGAAGTAGTCGAGGAATTGGGCGCGGATCTCGCTGGCGCTGAGCATGACCTTCATCTAGCGCCTGGCGGCTCCGGCTGCAAGGCGCGCCGCGCACACGGACCGGGCCACACGGACCAAGCCAGACGGACCAGGCCAGACGGACCAGGCCGGACGGACCAGGCCAAACCGACCGGGCCGGACCGACCGAGCCCGGCAGCGAGGGTCAGGCGGACCGGCGGGAAAAAGAACGGGCGGCCGGTCGAGGGGGAAACCGGCCGCCCACAGGCCGAAACTCAGGCCGAAACTCAGGCCGAAACTCAGGCCGAAACTCAGGCCGAAACTCAGGGGCAAGCACAGGCCCGGCCCAGACGCAGGGCCAAGCTCGGGCCGACCGCGGGGCTAGGGCGGACGCGCCCGCCGCGCAGGCCCCGGCGCGGGTCCGGACGCGGGACCGGACGCGGCTCCGCGGCGGCTTTGCGGCGGCGGCGGCTCAGCCGCCGGCGGCCGCGCTGTC
>JAWWCG010000727.1:0-2307 GCA_033720555.1 Kiloniellales bacterium
ACGGCTACGGCATGGCTTCGGTGCGCTTCATCTGCGGCACCCAGGAGGAGCACAAGGCGCTGGAGGCGCGCCTCGCCCGCTTCCTAGGCCACGAGGACGCGATCCTCTATTCGTCCTGCTTCGACGCCAACACCGGCCTGTTCGAGACCCTCCTGGGCGCCGAGGACGCGGTCATCTCCGACGCCCTCAACCATGCCTCGGTGATCGACGGCATCCGCCTCTGCAAGGCGCGCCGGCTGCGCTACGCCAACAACGACATGGCTGAACTCGAGGATCGCCTCAAGGAGGCGCAGGACTGCCGCTTCCGCATGATCGCCACCGACGGCGTCTTCTCGATGGACGGCATCGTCGCCGACCTGCCGGCGATCTGCGATCTCGCCGAGCGATACGACGCCCTGGTCATGGTCGACGACAGCCACGCGGTCGGTTTCCTCGGCGAGGGCGGCCGGGGCACGCCGGAGCACTGCGGCGTCGAGGGGCGGGTCGACATCCTCACCGGCACCCTGGGCAAGGCGCTCGGCGGCGCCTCGGGCGGATACACCGCGGCCAGCCGGGAGGTGGTCGACTGGCTCCGGCAGCGCTCGCGCCCCTACCTCTTCTCCAACACCCTGGCGCCGGTCATCGCCGCCACCTCCCTCAAGGTCCTCGACCTGCTCGAAGAGTCGGGCGAGTTGCGCCAGCGCCTCAAGGACAACGCCGCGTTCTTCCGCGGCGCCTTGTCGGAGCTGGGATTCGAGCTGGTGCCCGGCGAGCATCCGATAATTCCGGTCATGCTCGGCGACGCCGCGCTGGCCCAGGACATGTCCGCGCGCCTGCTGGAGCGGGGGATTTACGTGATCGGATTTTCCTTCCCCGTGGTGCCGCGCGGCCAGGCCCGGATCCGAACCCAGATGTCCGCCGCCCACAGCCGCGCCGACCTCGAGCGCGCCGTCGCCGCCTTCGCCGAGGCCGGCCGCGAGCTCGGCGTGATCCAATAGCGAGGGCCAGACCCATGGCGAAGACGATGAAAGCCCTGGTCAAGGCCAAGCCCGAGCCCGGCGTCTGGATGGCAGACGTGCCGGTGCCGGAGATCGGGCCGAGCGACGTCCTGATCAAGATTCGCAAGACGGCGATCTGCGGCACCGACGTGCACATCTACAATTGGGACGACTGGTCGCGGAAGACGATACCGGTGCCGATGACCATCGGCCACGAGTACGTCGGCGATATCGTCGCGGTCGGCGACGAGGTCGAGGACTTCAAGCCCGGCGACCGGGTTTCCGGCGAAGGCCATATCGTATGCGGCCATTGCCGCAACTGCCGCGCCGGGCGCGAGCATCTCTGCCGCAACACGGTGGGCGTCGGCGTGAACCGGCCCGGCGCCTTCGCCGAGTACCTCGCGATCCCGGCCCACAACGCCTACAAGCTGCCCGACGACCTGCCCGACGAGATCGCGGCGATCCTCGATCCCTTCGGCAACGCCGCCCACACCGCCCTGTCGTTCGACCTGGTCGGCGAGGACGTGCTGATCACCGGCGCCGGGCCGATCGGCATCATGGCCGGCGCCATCGCCAAGAAGATCGGCGCCCGCCACATCGTCATCACCGACATCAATCCCTATCGCCTGGAGCTGGCGCGCAAGGTCGGCCTGGCCCACGCCGTCAACGCGAGCGAGAGCGACCTGGCCTCGGTGATGAAGGACCTCGACATGCAGGAGGGCTTCGACGTCGGCCTCGAGATGTCGGGCAGCCCGCGCGCGCTCGGCGACATGCTGAAGGCGATGATCCACGGCGGCAAGGTGGCGCTGCTCGGCATCCCGCCGGCCGAGGCGAGCCTCGATTTGACCCAGGTGGTCTTCAAGGGCCTCACCTTGAAGGGCATCTACGGGCGCGAGATGTTCGAGACCTGGTACAAGATGATCGCCCTCATCCAGGAGGGCCTCGACCTCTCGCCGATCCTCACCCACCACTTTCCGGTCGAGCGCTACCGGGAGGGCTTCGAGGTCATGGCCTCGGGCGAGTCCGGCAAGGTGGTGCTCGACTGGACGTAAGGGCGGCCGGCGAGGCCTCCAACCGCTCACTTCGGCAGCGGCCAGGTGTCGCCGATGCGGTAGCCCTTGGGCCAGGGGTCGTCCGGGTCGAGCAGGACTTGGTGGGTGCCGGTGATCCAGGCGCGCCCGCTGATCGAGGGGACGACGGCGGCCTTGTCGCCGACCCGCGCCTCGGCCTCGATCCGGCCGCGGAACTCCGAATCGATGATCGAGCGCGCCACGAAGCTGTCGCCCACCTGCATGAGCCCCCGGGCGTGCAGCATGGCCATGCGGGCCGA
>JAWWCG010000728.1:0-2291 GCA_033720555.1 Kiloniellales bacterium
CCCAGGGCAGGTCCGCCACCACCGCCTGGGCGCCGGGCGCGATGGTCGCCGACTCCCGATAGCTTTCGCCGCCGGGCAGGTCGACGTCGAACAGATGGATCTTGTCGTAGCGCGCCGCCACGGCGCCGGCCGGATCGAGCAGATAGGACCGATTGGCGATCGCCGGGCCGTCCCCGGCCGCGTCGGGCAAGGAAATCGCCAGCGAGCCAAGCAAGATCCACGCCCGGCGCTCGCGCGCCAGCTCCGCGAACAACGGCAGGGCGGGGTGGTAGGCCTCGGCGAAGGCCTCCGGGATCAGGATATGGCCCTCGATGTCGAGCCCGGTGAAGTATTCCGGCAAGAGGATGAAGGACGCGCCGCGGTCCGCCGCCTGGCGCACCAGGTCCGCGCAATCCTTCAGATTCGGTGCCGTCTCGGTGCCGGCGCAGTTCTGCACGCAGGCCACCGTGAAAGTTTCGCCGCTCATCGCCGCTGTCTCGTCGGTTGGTGGGCGCGCCATTGTGCCCCGATCGCGCCGTCCTGTCGATTGCCGGCGCGCGAGTTCGGGACTGAGGGCTTGGGGCTCGGGGCTTAACCATTCGGAAAGTCCGGCGCATTTAAGCTAAAGCCCGGACAACGCCCCCCGCAACGGCACAAGGCGCCCAGAGACATGACCGCGACCGAGGCCCCCTCGAACTGCTGGAAGGAGCGCCGCCACTACGCCCGGCGCCACGTGATCCTGGCCGGCCGGCTGCGCGGCGGCGTCGACGAGCAGGACTGCGTGCTGCTCGATCTCTCGGCCTCGGGCGCTATGGTGCGCCTTAGCGACCCCGCGCCCAGTGCGCCACGGGTTTCGGTGACGACCGAGGACTTCGGCGAGCTGCGCGGCCAGGTGGTCTGGCAGTTGCACAACGTGGTCGGCCTGCGCTTCGCCGAGCGGCCGCAGCACATCGCCCGCGTCGTCCAAGCCGCGGCGCCGCATCTGCGCCTGGCCTCCTGACGACACCCTCGACCGTTTAGCTGGATCGCGGCGCGTTCGATCGCCGCGATCCCGATCGCCTCGCGTGGCGGGGCGCGGCGCGGCCGGGCGCGGCGGCTCACGTCTCGCGCGGGCGCAGGTGCGCGTGCCAGTGCTTCTCCCAGAACCTGAACCCGATGGTGATGAAGTAGACCAGGATCATGTAGAGGACGGCGGCCGCCACGAATCCCTCGTAGGCCAGATAGTGCTTGGCATTGAGCGTCCGCCCGGCGCCGAGGATGTCGACGATGGTGACCGTGCTCGCCACCACGCTGCCGTGCAGCATGAAGATCACCTCGTTGGAGTAGGCCGGCAAGGCGCGGCGCAGCGCGTTCGGCAGCACGATCCGCGTGGTGCGCTGCCACTTCGACATGCCGCAGGCCTTGGCCGCCTCGACCTCGCCGAAGGGGATCGCCTCGATCGCGCCGCGGAAGATTTCCGTCGTATAGGCCGCGGTATTGAGCACGAAGGAGATCAGCGTGCACCACAGGGCGTCGCGCAGCACCGGCCACAGGATGCTCTCGCGCACCGCCTCGAACTGGCCCAGGCCGTAATAGATGAGATAGAGCTGGACCAGGAGCGGCGTGCCGCGGAAGACATAGACGTAGGCCCAGGTGATCTGGTTGAGCACCGGAACCTGGTAGGCCCTGATGACCGCCAGCGGCAGCGAGAGCAGCCCGCCGACCACCAGCGAGACGGCCACGATCAGGATGGTGTAGCCGATGCCGGTCAGGAAGAGGTCCCAGTTCTGGGCGATGACCACGAAGTCGATGGGCGAGTCTTGCTCGCTGAACTCTATGATCGCGTCGATCAGGCTGGGGCCGCGCTCGTCCTCCATGGCTCAGGCTCTCCGCACGCCGGCGCTGTACTTGCGGTCGAGCCAGCGCAATCCGACGTCGGAAACCGCGGTCAGGACGAGATAGATCACGAGGGTGACGAAGAAGAACGTGAAGAGCTGCCGGGTCGAGCGCCCGGCGGTGAAGGATTCCCAGACCAGCTCGTGCAGGCCGAGCACCGAAACCAGCGCCGTCGCCTTCAGCAGGACCAGCCAGTTGTTGCCGAAGCTCGGCAATGCGTAGCGCACCAACTGCGGCCAGATGATGCGGCGAAAGACCAGCGGGCCGCTCATGCCGCACGCCACGCCCGCCTCGATCTGGCCGCTCGGGATCGCCAGATAGGCGCCGCGGAAGGTCTCCGTCATGTAGGCGCCGTAGATGAAGCCGATGGTGAAGACGCCGGCCGTGAAGTGGTTGATCTCGATGTAGCCCCACCAGCCGGTGGATTCGCCGAGGTA
>JAWWCG010000729.1:0-2289 GCA_033720555.1 Kiloniellales bacterium
CGACGACGACGAAGCCGTCTCTATGGAAGGTCTCCTTCTGCTGCGTCGTGAGCGCTAGGTCCATCGCGTGGCGAATCCCATGGCCAGTGGCGGCGCCACTATATCAAGCTGGCTGACCGGGTCGAGGGCGCCCGGCCGGCGGCCCGACTGGCGGCCCGGCCGGCGGCCCGACCGATGTTCCCTGGCCGCGGCGCCCGCGCCGGCGGAGCCGGGCCCAACTCTCGGCCCGGTCCCCGGCTGGCCGCCGGCTCGATAGGTCCCAGTTGTTGGGCGCGCGGGCCATGATGTAGGTTTAGCGGGAGCTCACGAACATCCTAAGAAGCCCGACGAGGCTCGAGCCGCCGCGTGCCGGGACGCGGTCCGCAGGGAGGTTAAGCAATGGAAAGCAAGCTGGACGTTCAACGATTCGTCGACGACGTGAAGCGCCGCAAGCTCACGCGGCGCGAGTTCAACCGGGGCCTGGCGTCGGTCGGCTTGGGGCTGATGGCCGTTCCGCTCTGGCGGCGTGCCGGCCTGGCCGCCGGCGAGCATCCGATGTGCTTTACCTGGGCAGGCTACGAGGTGCCCGAGATGCACCAGGAGTATATCGACAAGTACGGCGAGTCGCCCGAATTCACGCTGTTCGGCGATGAGGAGGCCGCCGAGGCCAAGATGGTCGCCGGCTTCAAGCCCGACGTGGCCATGCCGTGCTCCTACAAGATCAGGAAGTGGAACGATTACGGATTCCTCAAGGCGATCGACACCGAGCGCCTGTCGCACTGGCCGGACGTCATCCCGTCGCTCAAGGAGGTCCCCGATTCGGTCATCGACGGCGATCGCTTGATGGTCTGCGCCTGGTGGGGCCTCACGTCGGTGACGTTCCGCACCGACCTCGCGCCCGAGTACGTCGATCCGGCCAATCACACCTGGGGCATCCTCTGGGATCCCAAGTACCAGGGACGGCTGGCGATGATGGACAGCCTGATCGACGGCGTCATGGTCGCCGCCATCTATTCCGGCGCCAAGGACCCCTTCAACATGACCCCGGAGGAGGTCCAGCGGGTCAGGAAGTTGATGCAGGAGCAGCGCCCGCTGCTGCGGTTCTACAGCAACGATCAGACCACCTGGGAACAGGGGCTCGCCTCCGGCGAGCTGGTCGCGGCGGCGAGCTGGAACAGCACGGTGCACCGGCTCATGGAGGACGGCCTCCCGGTCGCCTTCATGACCCCGAAGGAAGGGCCGATGACCTGGACCTGCGGGATCACCCTCATGTCGTTCGTCGACCCCGCCGTGGAGGATCGCGCCTACGACCTGATCGACGCCTTCCTGAGCCCGAGCACCGGCGAGTTCTGGGTCATGGAGAACGCCATGGGCCATTCGAACCTCAAGACCTACGACCGCGTCCCCGGCCCGGAGCTGACCAAGCGGGGCCTGACTCCGGGCGACATCGAGAGCTACATCGCCTCCGGCATCTTCCAGGCGACGATCGAGAACGAGCCGGAGCTTCAGACCATGTTCGAGGAGGTCAAGGCCGGCGCGTAGCGGGGCGGCGGCCGCGCGCGTTCGCCGCCGGCTAGCCCAGAATCTCCTCCGTCTCCTTGGCCAGGTCGAGGAAGACCAGGGCGGCGAGCAGGCGCGGCAGATCGGCGCGCCGGTCCACCAGGCGCGCCAGGTCCTCGGCGCCCGCCCCCAGGCCGAGCTTCCCGGCCGCCTCCAGGGCCCGGCGGTCGGCGAAGGGATAGTTCTCGTCCCATGGGATCTGCGCCTCGCGCACGAAGACGTCGGCGCCGACGTCACCGATTCCCTTGAATTCCTTGAGAAGCTGGCGCTCGCGGGCGGGATCCTGCCCGGCGGCGGCGCGCAGCCTGCGCAAGTCCCCGCCGTACTTGTCGCGCAGCAGGGCCGTGGTCTCGCCGATGTAGCGCGAGGTGCTCTCGTCGTAGCGGGCGTAGCCCGAGCGATTGAGGACCTTGACGCGCTCGGCCCAGGTGGTGGCCGCCATCTTATCGGGCGTGCGCCAGCCCTCTGCGAACAGCGCTTTCGCCGCCCTGTGAGCTTGGCCGGCGGAGATGCGGGCGCTGAACAGCAGCGAGGCGATCAGCCACCGGTAGAGCGGCGCCGGGGTGTTGCGGGCGACGTCGATCCCCAGACGTTGGGCATGGCTCTCGGGGTATCGCGCCAGCGCCCGGCGCACGATCTCCCGCTTGCTCAGCCCGGCCATTCAGGTGCTCTCGCGTCCTCTGTCGGCGACAAAGTGGCCAAGGTCGAGCGCGCCCGCTCGACACGGATCGGGCCGGCCCGCCGCAAGAC
>JAWWCG010000730.1:0-2275 GCA_033720555.1 Kiloniellales bacterium
CCCGGCGGATCGGCCAACGACCGGCCGGCGTCGCGCCGTCGCCCTCGGTCTTGTCTTGGCGGACGCCGCCGCGGCCGATGGCGCAGGGCCAGCAGCGCTCGGCGAAGCGAGCCTGCCATGCGTCTTGCGTGCTGACTATGTCGAGATCCAAGGCAGCTCCTCACTGCTCCGCGCGGCGCGCCGCCGTAAGGCCCGGACCGGCCGGCCCGCGGCCGGCCTCAGAACAGATGGCCGAAGCGCGCCGCCTTGGTGGCGAGGTAGAAATCGTTGTGCCGGTTGGAGGGGAAACGATGCGGCACGCGCTCCTCCACGACGATGCCGCAGCGCGCCAGGGCGGCCATCTTCTCGGTGTTGTTCGTCAGCAGCCGGACCCGGCGAAAGCCCAGGCGGCGCAGCATCTCGGCGGCCGGCAGATAGACCCGCTCGTCGGCGTCGAAACCCAGTTGCTCGTTGGCCTCGACGGTGTCGGCGCCGCGGTCCTGCAGGCAATAGGCGCGCAGCTTGTTCACCAAGCCGATGCCGCGGCCTTCCTGCGCGAGGTAGAGCAGCAATCCGGCCCCCGCCTCGGCGATGGCGTCGATCGCGCCGCGCAGCTGATCGCCGCAGTCGCACCGCAGGCTGCCCAGGAGGTCGCCGGTAAAGCATTCGGAATGCAGCCGGGTCAGCACGGTGCCATTCTTGTCGGGCTCGCCGATCACCACCGCCAGATGCTCGAAGCCGCCGTCGCTGGGCCGGAAGGCGACGATCCGCGTGTTCTCGGCGCCCTGCAGGGGCACCCGCGCCTCGGCAACCACCTGAAGCGAACGGGCCGCCGAAAAACGGTAGTCCGCGATCTCTTGGGCGGCGACGGTGAGGATGTCTTTGTCCTGCGCCCAGGCGGCCCAATCGCCGTCGGGCGGTAGGGGCGTGACCAGCGCCGCCGGCAGGAGCCGCGCCAGCTTCATCAGGTCGATGGCGGCGCCGTCCAGGCCGCCCGGCGACGGCGCCGAGGCCGGGTGTCCCGAGGCCGGCCGGCAGCCGCTGGTCGGATCGGCGAGCTCCAATATCAGCGCGAGATCGGCGCCGGTGACGTCGAGGGCGACCACGCCGGCGGTCGCCAGCCGGTCGGCGGCGTCGGCGATCCCCAGGCCGGCCGCGCGCTGGGCGGTGAGCAGCAGCAGCGTCGTCGCGCCGTCGATGCCGACTAGGGCGCCCGGATGGCCGATTTCCGCCGTTTCGGCGGCCTGGATCAGGCCGGCCGTTCCCAGCGGCCCGGTCAGCACGACCGGCGCCCCGCGCCGCAGGTCGGCGACGGCGCGGTCGACGGCCTGCAGGACGGCCGAGTCTGAGCCGGTTTCGGCGGAGAGCGCTGTCATAGCTCGATGTTCACGGTGGGTTAGGGCCTCAGTGGTGTCAGTTTGACCCTGCCGCGTCAAGGGCGGCCGGCGCCGGTCAGCTTGAACCGCTCGGGGCGCGGTGTTATCTGAGGACCAGACGCGGCCGGCCGAGCGCGGTCTCGAGGGGGGGCGCGGCATCAGCCGCCGGCCGCGACGACAGGGGGAGCGCATGGAGTTGGGATCCATGAGCGGCACCAAGGGCAAGAAGATCCTTCTGGTGGACGACGACGAGTCCTTGCGCCAGTCGCTGGGCGAGCAGCTGCGGCTGCACGAGGAATTCTCCACCATCGAGGCCGACAACGGGGCCGATGCCCTGACCCTGGCGAAGGGCGAGTATTTCGACGCCATCCTGCTCGACGTGGGCCTTCCCGACATGGATGGGCGAGAGGTTTGCCGCCTGATGCGGCGCAACGGCGTCAAGTCGCCGGTGATCATGCTGACCGCCGCGGAGTCCGACGCCGACACCATCCTCGGGCTCGACGCCGGCGCCAACGACTACGTCACCAAGCCGTTCCGCCTCGGCGTTCTGCTGGCGCGACTGCGCGCGCAGCTACGCCAGCACGAGCAGAGCGAAGACGCGGTCTTCGCCATCGGCCCCTATTCGTTCCGCCCCAGCGCCAAGCTCCTGATCCACGGCGACAACCAGCAAAAGATCCGGCTGACCGAGAAGGAGACCGCGATCCTCAAGTACCTCTACCGCAGCGGCAACATGGTGGTCGGTCGCGACACCCTGCTGGGCGAGGTCTGGGGCTACAACGCCGGCGTCACCACCCATACTCTGGAAACCCACGTCTACCGGCTGCGCCAGAAGATCGAGACCGATCCCTCCAACGCCGAGATCCTGGTGACCGAGCCGGGCGGCTATCGGCTGGTTCCCTGATCCGTCGTTCCGGTCGCGG
>JAWWCG010000731.1:0-2265 GCA_033720555.1 Kiloniellales bacterium
AGTCGCACTGCGAGAAGTTGCGCGCGCCCGTGGCCTTCTTGCCGATGCGCACCAGCCCGCGGTAGGTGTTCTGGCCCTGCCCCGCGGAAATCCCCTTCGACACGATCGTGCTGCGCGTGTTCTTCCCGAGATGGATCATCTTCGTGCCGGTGTCGGCCTGCTGCATGTTGTTGGTGATCGCCACCGAGTAGAACTCGCCGACCGAGTTGTCGCCCTGCAGGATGCAGCTCGGGTATTTCCAGGTGATCGCCGAGCCGGTCTCGACCTGGGTCCAGGAGATCTTGGAGTTGTCGCCGCGGCAGGCGCCGCGCTTGGTGACGAAGTTGAAGATGCCGCCGCGGCCCTCCTCGTCGCCGGGGTACCAGTTCTGCACGGTCGAGTACTTGATCTCGGCGTCCTTGAGGGCCACCAGCTCGACCACCGCCGCGTGGAGCTGGTGCTCGTCGCGCATCGGCGCGGTGCAGCCCTCCAGATAGCTCACGTAGGAGCCCTCGTCGGCGATGATCAGCGTGCGCTCGAACTGCCCGGTCTTGGCGGCGTTGATGCGGAAATAGGTGCTGAGCTCCATCGGGCAGCGCACGCCCTTCGGCACGTAGACGAAGGAGCCGTCGGTGAACACGGCGGAATTGAGCGTGGCGTGCTTGTTGTCGGCGTAGGGGACGACCGAGCCGAGATACTCGCGCACCAGCTCGGGGTGGTTCTGCACCGCCTCCGAGATCGAACAGAAGATGACGCCGACCTCATGGAGCTTCTTCTTGAAGGTGGTGGCGACCGAGACGCTGTCGAACACCGCGTCGACCGCGACGCCGGCCAGCATCTCCTGCTCCTTGAGGGGAATGCCCAGCTTCTCGTAGGTGCGCAGCAGTTCGGGATCGACCTCGTCCAGGCTCTTCGGCCCGGCGGCGACCTTGGGCGCCGAATAGTAGTAGGCGTCCTGATAGTCGAGCGCGTCGAAGGTGACCTTCGCCCATTGCGGCTCGGGCATGGTGAGCCAATGCCGGAACGCCTTCAGCCGCCATTCGAGCAGCCATTCCGGCTCGCCCTTCTTGGCCGATATGAAGCGAACCACCTCCTCGTCCAGGCCCTTGGGCGCGGTATCGGATTCGATGTCCGTGACGAAGCCGTACTTGTACCGGCGCTCCGTGACCTCCTGAACGGTTTGGGCTGTTTCGACGCTGACCGCCATGATCTCCCTCTTTACCTCGCTGGCCTGTTCGCGAAAGTCCTTTAAGGTATTGATTTCGTCTATGCTTCTTTTTGCCTCATCGACGCCGCCGGTTCGTCCAAGGGGCCGAACATGCGCCCGGCGGAGGTCGCCATGTCCGCCAGGCTGACCTCGCTCAGAGCGTCGTGGATCGCCTGGTTCACCCGGTTCCAGTTGCCGCGCATCGGACAGAGGCACTCGACGTCGCAGTGGTTGGCCGAGCCCTCCACGCAGGCGGTGAGGGCGATCGGGCCCTCCATCGCCTGGATGATCTCGGCGACGCTCACCTCCTCGGCCGGCCGGCCGAGGGTGTAGCCGCCGGCGGCGCCGCGGTGGGACAGCACCAGGGATTCGCGCGCCAGGGCGTTGAGGAGCTTCGCCACGGTCGGCAGCGGAATGCCGGTGTCGCCAGCGATCTGCGGCGCCGTGTGCACGGCATTCGGCCTTTGCGTCATCTGAGTCATGACGACGACAGCGTAATCCGTGAGCCGATTGAGCCGAAACATGGGAGCTTCCAATTCAGACTATTTTGGTACGGTTTTAATTAATTGAAAACGTGCGGATTTCAAGGGTTTTCTCAAGGTTTCTCCGGGAAGGGGCGCGGCTGGAGCCGGCCGGGGCGCGGCGCGCGCGCCCCCGGCCGGGCGGCGGCGGCGCCGGACCCGGCCCGCAGGCCCCGGAAATTGCTCGTGGTTTCGTGTTCGAACGTGTGTTTCGAAGCCCGGCGATTGGTCCCGTAAGCGGGTCCTGGGCGGCGCGGGGCGCACCACGGCGGGCCCGCCTTCGCGACGGGCGCCTTCGTCATCGCCGCTGACGGCGGCGTCGTCTCGGGGCTCCGGTCCGTCATCGAGCAACTTGTTCGCCAGGGAAAAGACGGCCGCGGGTTGCAACCCCCGCAGTCCCGACCCAAAGTCCCGACCCAAAGTCCCGACCCAAAGTCCCGACCCGAAGTCCCGACCCGAAGTCCCGACCCGAAGTCCCGACCCGAAGTCCCGACCCGAAGTCCCGACCCGAAGTCCCAACAGATCATGCCGGGGTCGGGCCGGGCGGCATGGCGGTCC
>JAWWCG010000732.1:0-2262 GCA_033720555.1 Kiloniellales bacterium
GGCAAGTCGACGGCGGCCTTCGGCCTGGCGGTGCGGGCGCTCGGCAACGGCCTGCGGGTCGGCGTGGTGCAATACGTGAAGGGCAAGTGGGAGACCGGCGAGCGCCACGTGCTGGAGAAGTTCCCCGACCAGGTCGAAATCCGCACCATGGGCGAGGGCTTCACCTGGGACACCCAGGACCGCGCCCGCGACATCCGCGCCGCCCAGGCCGCCTGGCGGGCCTCGGTCGAGATGATCGAGGCTTGTCGGGGCGAAAACCCCAAGTACGACATGGTGATACTGGACGAGCTTAATATCGTGCTGCGCTACGACTACCTGCCGCTAGCCGAGGTCATCGAGGTTCTCAAGACGAGGCCGCAAGGCCTGCACATCGTGGTCACCGGCCGCAACGCCAAGGACGAGCTGATCGAGATCGCCGACCTGGTGACCGAGATGACCCTGGTGAAGCACCCCTTCCGCGAGCAGAACGTCAAGGCGCAGAAGGGCATAGAGTTCTAGCCTCAGGCTTCGAGAGAGCAGAGAAACCGTCCGTGACCCGCGCGCCGGCCATCATGCTGCAGGGCACCGGCTCCGACGTCGGCAAATCGCTGCTGACGGCGGGGCTTTGCCGTGCGTTCTCGAGGCGCGGTCTCAAGGTCCGGCCGTTCAAGCCGCAGAACATGTCGAACAACGCGGCGGTCACCGTCGAGGGCGGCGAGATCGGCCGCGCCCAGGCCCTGCAGGCGCGGGCCTGCGGCCTTGCGCCGACCGCGGACATGAACCCGGTCCTATTAAAGCCGCAAAGCGATGTCGGCGCGCAAGTTGTTGTTTGCGGAAAGGTTTTGGGGAATGCGCAGGCCGAGGCCTACCAAGCCCTCAAGCCCGACCTGCTGCCGGCGGTGCTCGCCGCCTTCGACCGCCTGGCCGAGGCGGCCGACCTGGTGCTGGTCGAGGGCGCGGGCAGCGCCGCCGAGGTCAACCTGCGCGCCGGCGATATCGCCAACATGGGCTTCGCCGAGGCCGCCCAGGTGCCAGTCGCCCTGGTCGGCGACATCGACCGCGGCGGCGTGATTGCGTCGCTGGTCGGCACCCATCGCCTCCTGCCGGTGCCGAGCCGAGAGTTATTATCCGGATTTATAATCAACAAGTTTCGTGGCGATCTTCGCCTTTTCGATGAAGGCCTCGCGATCATTACCCGAGAAACCGGGCTCGGCTCGTTCGGCGTGGTGCCGTGGTTCGCCGACGCCCACCGCCTGCCGGCCGAGGACGCCCTGGCGGTCGAGCGGCCGGCCGAGGTGAAGGTCGCGGCGCGAATCAAGATCGCTGTGCCCGCCGTCTCGCGGATCGCCAACTTCGACGACCTCGACCCGCTGATGGCGGAGCCGGACGTGGCGGTCGCGTTCGTGCCGCGCGGCCGGGCGCTGCCGGGCGACGCGGATCTCGTCGTCCTGCCCGGCTCCAAGGCGACCCTGGCCGACCTCGCCGTGGTGCGGGCCGAGGGCTGGGACCTCGACATCCGCGCCCACCTGCGCCGGGGCGGCTGGCTCCTCGGGCTGTGCGGCGGCTTCCAGATGCTGGGGCGGCGGATCGCCGACCCGCATGGCATCGAGGGCCCGCCCGGCGAGACCGACGGGCTCGGCCTGCTCGACCTGGAGACCGTGCTCGCCGGCGACAAGACCCTGGTCGAGGCCGCCGGCGCCGAGGTCGCGAGCGGCGAGGCGGTGCGCGGCTACGAGATGCACGTCGGCGTGACCCGCGGGCCGGCGCTGGCGCGTCCCTTCCTGTTTCTGGGCGATCGTCCCGACGGCGCCGTCTCCGAGGACGGCCGGGTGCTCGGCTGCTATCTCCACGGCCTGTTCGCCGCCGACGGGTTCCGCCACGCCTTCCTGAGCCGGCTCAAGCTGCGCGCCGTCAGCGGGCTCGCCTACGAGGCCGAGGTCGAGCGCACCCTCGACGCGCTCGCCGATCATCTGGCGGCGCACCTCGACCTGGACGGCCTGCTGGCCGTCGCTAGAGGGCGCTGAGGTGCGAGGCCGCCCACCAGAGACCGGCGATCACGAGCGCCATCGTCACGCCCGCGGCCAGGTAGAGCCGCAGGCCGGCGCGGATGTCCCGGGGCCCGAGCTCGGGCCGGCCGTCGCCCATCCAGGGATCGTCCACCGTCTCGCCCGGATAGACCCGCGGGCCGGCGAGGGCGAAGCCGAGCGCGCCGGCCAGCGCGGCTTCCGGCCAGCCGGCGTTGGGCGAGCGGTGGCGCGGGGCGTCGCGCCACATGGTGCGCCA
>JAWWCG010000733.1:0-2258 GCA_033720555.1 Kiloniellales bacterium
ATGGCGACCTCCAGCAGGTCGCGCACGATCGACTCCACGTCGCGGCCGACGTAGCCGACCTCGGTGAACTTGGTCGCCTCCACTTTCAGGAACGGCGCCTGGGCGAGGCGCGCCAGGCGGCGGGCGATCTCGGTTTTGCCGACGCCGGTCGGGCCCATCATCAGGATGTTCTTCGGCAGCACCTCCTCGCGCATCTCCTCCGGCAGCTGTTGGCGCCGCCAGCGGTTGCGCAGCGCGATCGCGACCGCGCGCTTGGCCTCGTTCTGGCCGATGATGAAACGGTCCAGCTCCGAGACGATCTCGCGCGGGCTGAAAGCGCCGGCGCGGTTCGCCTCATCACTTGGCTTCAAGGCTTTCAAGGACGACATTGTCATTCGTGTAGATGCAGATTCCGGCTGCGATGGACATGGATTTGCGGGCGATGGCCTCGGCGTCGAGACCATCGAGGTCGATCAGCGCGCGCGCGGCGGCGAGCGCATAGGACCCGCCCGAGCCGATGCCGATCAGCCCGTCCTCCGGCTCGAGCACGTCGCCGGTGCCCGTCAGCACCAGCGAGACGCCGCCGTCGGCGACCGCCATCATCGCCTCCAGGCGCCGGAGATAGCGGTCGGTGCGCCAGTCCTTGGCGAGCTCGACGCAGGCGCGGGTCAACTGGCCGGGATAGGTCTCGAGCTTGCCCTCGAGGCGCTCGAAGAGGGTGAAGGCGTCGGCGGTGGCGCCGGCGAAGCCCGCGACGACCTCGCCCTTGCCCAGGCGGCGGACCTTGCGGGCGTTCGACTTGATCACCGTTTCGCCCAGGCTCACCTGGCCGTCGCCGGCGATCACCACCTGACCGCCCTTGCGAACCGAGAGGATGGTGGTGCCGTGGTACTGGCCCGCGGATCGATTTGGTCGGTGGTCGCGCATGGACTCTCAAATGGGCGGCGCGGGGCGCGGGATCAAGGCGCGGGGCCGGTTCCACGCCCGGAGCAACCCCTGGGACGCTATCTAGCGCCACCGCCTTGCCGCTGGCAATGGCGACACGGGCCTTGGCCGAGCGGGCGGCTTCCTGCTACAAGGGCGCCCTGCCGCGAGGACGCCGCCGCAGGAGCCGGACCAGCGCAGGGGGCCCCTGTCATGCGCAAGGCCAAAGTCGAGCGCAACACTACGGAAACCCAGATTTCCGCCGCCGTCGATCTCGACGGCAACGGCCGCTACGACATCGCGACCGGGATCGGCTTCCTCGACCACATGCTGGAACAGCTCTCGCGGCACAGCCTGATCGACATCACCCTCAAGGCGAAGGGCGACCTGCACATCGATTTCCACCACACCACCGAGGACAGCGGGATCGCCCTCGGCCAGGCGGTGGCCGAGGCGCTGGGCGACCGCAAGGGCGTCGAGCGCTTCGCCGACGTGCTGATCCCGATGGACGAGACCTTGACGCGGGTCGCGCTCGACCTGTCCAACCGGCCCTATCTGGTGTGGCGGGTGGAGTTCACCCGCGACAAGCTGGGCGAGATGGACACCGAGTTGTTCAAGGAGTGGTTCCACGCCTTCGCCCAGAACGCCGGGCTGACGCTCCACGTGGAGAACCTCTACGGCACCAACAGCCATCACATCGTCGAATCCTGCTTCAAGGGCCTGGCCCGCGCTCTGCGCCGGGCGATCGAGGTCGATCCGCGAAAGGCGGGCGAGATCCCCTCGACCAAGGGCAAGATGTGAGGGCGCCGGGGGCGCCGCAACCATGACTCTGGCGGTGGTCGATTATGGCTCGGGCAACTTGCGCTCGGCCGCCAAGGCGCTCGAACGCGCGGCCGCCGACGCCGGCGTCAAGACCCGCGTGATCGTCACCCCCGACCCGGAGGTCGTGCGCCGGGCCGAGCGCGTCGTGCTGCCGGGGGTCGGCGCGTTCGCCGACTGCCGGCGCGGACTGGCGGCGGTGGCGGGCATGATCGAGGCGCTCGAGGAAAGCGTGATCGACGCCGGACGCCCTTTCCTCGGGATTTGCGTCGGCATGCAGCTCATGGCGACGAGCGGCCGCGAGCACGGACACCACCCCGGCCTCGGCTGGATCGCCGGCGAGGTGGCGCCGATCGGCCGCCAGGGCCAGGATCTCAGGATTCCGCACATGGGCTGGAACGAGCTGACGATCGTCGGCGATGGGCATCCGGTGCTTGAGGGCCTCGCCGACGGTGCCCATGTCTACTTCGTCCACGGCTACAGGTTCCGCCCCGACGACCGCCGCCACGTCAAGGCCGAGGTCGACTACGGCGGCC
>JAWWCG010000734.1:0-2252 GCA_033720555.1 Kiloniellales bacterium
CGTCGAGGCGGACGCCGACGCGAAGGCCAAGGCGGCCAAGACCGCGCTCTACTTCTCGCGGACCAACACGCTGCTGTCGATCCCCATGCTGTTCGCCATGGTCTCGGCGCAGAACATCTACTGAGCGCCGGCCGAACGGCATAACGCAGGGCCGGGGCCGGACCGTCGGGTTCGGCCCTTGCCTTGTCGGGACGCCCCAAAGCCTCGGCCAAAGGCCCCCGCCAGACACCCGGCCCGAGAATTCCACGCCGCGAACCCAGGCTTTCGGCTAAACTGCGCGCGCCTCGGGGAACCGGGGGGAACCGGGGGAAAACCGGGAGGTGCGCGATGCTCGACAAGTTCGAACGCTATCCCCTCATGTTCAGCCCGACGCCGATCGAGCCGCTCAAGCGACTGTCCGAGCATCTCGGCGGCGCCGTCGAGATCCACGCCAAGCGCGAGGACTGCAACTCGGGGCTGGCGTTCGGCGGCAACAAGATCCGCAAGCTCGAGTACATCGTCCCCGACGCCATCGCCTCCAACGCCGACACCCTGGTCACCATCGGCGGCGTCCAATCCAACCACACCCGCCAGGTCGCGGCGGTCGCCGCCAAGCTCGGCATGAAGTGCCGCCTGGTCCAGGAAAGCTGGGTGCCGTTCCAGGACGCCGTCTACGACCGGGTCGGCAACATCCTGATGAGCCGCCTGATGGGCGCCGAGATCGAGCTCGTCGACGAGGGCTTCGACATCGGCATTCGCGAGAGCTGGACGCGGGCGCTGGCGGACGTGCGGGCGAAGGGCGGCAAGCCCTACGCGATTCCGGCCGGCGCCTCGGTGCACAAGTTCGGCGGCCTCGGCTACGTCGGCTTCGCCGAGGAGGTGCGCCGGCAAGAAGCCGAGATGGGGATCCGCTTCGACTACGTCGTCGTCTGCACGGTGACCGGCTCGACCCATGCCGGCATGCTGGTCGGCTTCGCCAAGGACGGCCGCGCGCG
The DNA here is from genome assembly GCA_033720555.1 of Kiloniellales bacterium. Lineage (GTDB taxonomy): Bacteria > Pseudomonadota > Alphaproteobacteria > Kiloniellales > JAKSDN01 > CALJXB01. The sequence goes on from JAWWCG010000734.1 coordinate 975, forward strand.
CAACGTGATCGGCATCGACGCCTCGGCCACGCCCGAGCAAACCAAGGCGCAGGTGCTGGAGATCGCCCGGAACACCGCCGAGCTGGTCGGCCTCGGCCGGGAGATCGCGGCCGACGACGTCGTCCTCGAGGAGGGCTATGCCTATCCCGCCTACGGCATCCCCTCCGAGGAGACCAATGAGGCCATGCGCCTGTGCGCCCGCATGGAAGGCATGATCACCGACCCGGTCTACGAGGGGAAATCCATGCAGGGCCTGATCGATCTGGTCCGCAAGGGCGCCTTCCCGGCCGGCGCGCGGGTCCTCTACGCCCATCTCGGCGGCGTGCCGGCGATCAACGCCTACAGCTACATCTACCGCAACGGCTGAGGCCCGGCGCCGCCGGGGGGCGCTCAGTCGACCGCGATCAAGGCCGCGGCGGCGCGCCGCTCCTCGGCCATCAGCAGGTTGAAGGTGCGGCAGGCCGCGCCGGTCGCCATGGCCTCGATCACCACGCCGTCGGCGCGCAGCGCCTCGCGCAGCGCCTTGGGCACCGGCATCGCCCGCGCGCCGCACCCCAGCAGCAGCACCTCGACCGACGGCTCCGACCGGGCGACGGGCGACAGGCTTTCGCGCGACACGCCGGACATGTCGGTGACCGCCCAGGCGATCGTGCGGTCGGCGAACACCAGCACCGAGCTGCGGTGAACCGCGCCGCTGACCCGGAAGCGCCCGTCGCCGTAGCTTTCGATAATCTGCTGCTCGCCGGGATCGAGCGCCGTGAATTCCATGAGCCTCATCCAGATGCCCCCGGGTGGGGGGCGCCGCCGACCGGCGGCTAGTTGGCTTGGGCCGGCTTCTTGTCGCCCGGCTTGTCCGCGGGGGCGTCGGCCTCGTCGCTCGCCGCCTCGCCGCTCGCCGTTTGACCGCGGATGTTGAGCCGCGCCAGCAGCGGCACGGCCAGCCCGACCGACGAATAGGTGCCGATGCACACGCCCCAGATCAGGCCGGTCGTGAAGCCGCGGATCACCGGGCCGCCGAAAATGAACAGCGCGATCAGCGCCAGCAGCGTGGTCACGCTGGTCAGGATGGTGCGCGACAGGGTCTGGTTGATCGACAGGTCGAGCAGCTCGAACAGCGGCATCTTCTTGTACTTGCGCAGGTTCTCGCGCACCCGGTCGAAAATGACGACGGTGTCGTTGATGGAGTAGCCGGCGATCATCAGGACCGCCGCCAGGGTCGCAAGGTTGAACTCGATCTGGGTCACGGCGTAGAACCCGACCGTCGCGATCACGTCGTGC
>JAWWCG010000735.1:0-2248 GCA_033720555.1 Kiloniellales bacterium
ACTCGCGGCCGAGTTCCCCGAGGCCGACTCGATCGAGCGCGACGACGCCGGGGTCGGCCCGGCGCTCGATTCCCTGGTCGCCTATCTCGCCGGCGAGACGCCCCACGTCGACCTGCCGCTCGACATCCAGGCGACCGCCTTTCAGCGCCGGGTGTGGCAGGAGCTGATCGCGATTCCCGTCGGCGAGACCCGCAGCTATTCCGAGATCGCCGCGCGGCTCGGCCTGCCCAAGGGCCAGCGCGCCGTCGGCCGGGCCTGCGCCACCAACCCGGTCTCGCTGATCATCCCCTGCCACCGGGCGCTGCGCGAAAGCGGCGAGCTGGGCGGCTACCGCTGGGGCCTCAAGCGCAAGCGCGCGCTGCTGGAGCACGAGATCGCCCTCGCCGAGGCGGACTAGCGGGCCGGCAGCGACGCGCTTCGCCCTTGATCGCCGCCGCCGGCGCGATAGGCTCATGGGGCGGCGCCGCGATCGCGCCGCCACGGAGACCGACCAGCGCGAGGCGCCGGGCCCATGGGCGACGAGCCGCTCTATCCGCCGATCGAACCGCTCGAGACGGACACCCTCGCCCTCGACGGGCGCCACGTCATGGCCTGGGAGCTGTGCGGCAACCCGGCGGGCCAGCCGGCGGTGTTCCTGCACGGCGGGCCGGGCGCCGGCATCTCGCCGGACCACCGGCGCTTCTTCGATCCGGCCCACTACCGCATCGTGCTGTTCGACCAGCGCGGCGCCGGCCGCTCGACGCCCCTGGGCGCGCTCGAGGACAACACCACCGGGCACCTGATCGGCGACATCGAGGCGCTGCGCGCGCACCTCGGCATCGAGCGCTGGCTGGTGTTCGGCGGCTCCTGGGGCAGCACGCTCGCCCTCGCCTACGCCGAGGCCCATCCGGCGCGGGTCACCGCCCTGGTGCTGCGCGGCATCTTCCTCGCCCGGCCGTGGGAGATCGACTGGTTCCTCAACGGCATGGGCCATTTCTTCCCGGAGCACCGGCGCCGTTTCCTCGACGCCCTGCCCGAGGCCGAGCGCGCCGCGCCGCTCGCCAACTACTACCGCCGCATCGCCGACCCGGACCCGGCGGTCCACCTGCCGGCGGCGCGCGCCTGGTCGGTCTACGAGGGAAGCTGCGCCACCCTGCTGCCGAGCCCGGAGACCGTCTCCGCCTTCGCCGAGGACGTGATGGCGCTCGGTCTGGCCCGCCTGGAGAGCCACTACTTCATGAACGGCTGCTTCCTCGAGGACGGCCAGCTCCTGCGCGACGTCGCCCGCATCCGCCACCTGCCGGGGGTGATCGTGCAGGGCCGCTACGACGTGATCTGCCCGCTGGAGAGCGCCCGCGACCTGGCCGACGCCTGGCCCGAGGCGGCCTTCGAGATCGTCCCCGACGCCGGCCACTCGGCGATGGAGCCGGGCATCAAGCGCGCCCTGGTCGCCGCCACCGACCGGCTGCGCGCGGGCTAGGGACGGGTGATTTTGACCGGACCTCGCGTCGCTCGTGGCGAAAATCCCCTGGGGATATGCGCCGGCATGTCCATCGTCCTCGCTCCCAACGTCCGGCCAAAATCGCACCGTCAGCGTGGTTCAATCTGGTCGGTGCTGCTCTAGGACCTTCTCAAGCAGGGCGGCGACGGCCACGCCAAGAGCTTTTCGATGACAAAGCAAAAGGTCTCGATTGGCCCGCGATCGAGCGGCATGAGGGCTCGAAGGCGCCGGACACTACCGAAAGATCGACATAGAAAAGTACGTTTGGGACTGTCAGCCAGACAGAGGATATATTTCCGGAGTGCCTTCGAGTACAAGTGCGCGGCTGTGTTTCCTGTCTTCAGCGCCGAACAGAAGCGTTGCGGTTTTGTCTCCGGCTTCTTTCATCAGCTCATCAAACTCTGTCTTGGAGCTCCAAAGCTCTTCGCGGTAACGCCGCCGGAATTCCTTCCGTTTGTCAGGATCGCGATTGAACCATTCTCTCAGTTCGGTCGCGGCAGCCAGGCGCTTTCGCCCGGAGGTCGAGTTTCGCCGCCTTTTTCGAAACTCCGCGCGGCGAGATTCGATCCACAAGCACGACGAAGCCGTGGTCCCCAGAGGCTGTTTCGCAAATACGACTGATCATGATCTTCTAAATTCTCTCTCCCACGACGTTACGAAGGTGCGTCGGAGGCGTTCAGTTTGAATACATAGGCGCATTCCGCCAATGTCGTACGGTCGAGTTCCGCCAGAAATGCCTCGCGTGCGGCGGCAAGCCGCCCTTTCAGC
>JAWWCG010000736.1:0-2244 GCA_033720555.1 Kiloniellales bacterium
CGTCCGAGCCGTCGAGACCAATGGGCCGTTCATCGCCGCACGCATTCTAGATCGTTTTCCACTCACGTGGAATCGCGCCAGCCCGCACCCCCGCCCGGCCACCCGTGCCATCGTACGCTGAGGGTGACCGGGCGGGGGCGCGGGCTGGTTCCGTGAGAACGGAAAACTCTCTAGCGCCGGCGACCAAATCAGCGGAAGCGCCGCATGGGCGACTCTGGTAAGACTTTCCTCGGCGTCGGGCCGCGCGGCGTCACGCCACGCCGCGCCGCGCGACGTCGCGTCTAGGGGACACCGGCGCGAACCGGAGGGAGCGACTGCATGGATCTCGGCAACCAAATGCGCATTGCGGAGCTCTTGGCTTCGCGGCTGTGCCACGACGTCGTCGGGCCGATCGGCGCCGTCAACAATGGCATGGAGCTGCTGCACGACGGCGATCTCGACATGGCCGACGACGCCCTCAAGCTCGCCGCCCAAAGCGCCCAGCAGGCGGCCGACCTGCTGCAGTACTACCGCCTGGCCTACGGCTTGGCCGGCCACCGCCAGGGCGGCGATCTCAAGCCCATGCACGATCTCGCCGTGCGCTTCTTCACGCACCACAAGGCGAGCCTGGACTGGTCGGCCAACGCCATGCCGAACGGCTTGCCGGAGTCCGCCGGCAAGCTGATCCTCAACATGCTGCTCCTGGCCGGCGAGGCGCTGCCCCGCGGCGGTACGGTGGGCGTGCTCTTCGCCGAGGACGCCGGCGCGCACGAGATCGCGGTGGTCGCCGTCGGCGCCGACGCCGGGTTGCGCGAGGAGACGCGCGCCGGCCTCGCCGACGACGTGCCGGTGGCCGAGCTGACCCCGCGCAGCGTGCAGCCCTACTTCACCAAGCATCTGGTCCGCGCCATGGACGGCCGCCTGGAGGTCGAGGCGGTCGGGCCCGGCCAATTGCGCCTGACGGCGCGGCTGCCGGCCTGAGGCGCCCGCCGCCCGCCTTCCCGCAGCGATGACCTGACGCTCGCCCCGGCTCGGCCCCCGCGGCAAACGTGCGCCGGCCGCCCGGCCGGCGACGGTCTTTGAGCGAGATCAACGACCGAACGGCCCGGCGATGGCCCCATGGCCGGCCCCATGGCCGGCCCTCGTCGCGGCCCTTGACACATGCGAGCGATTTGCCTTAGCAGTAATTGTGAGAATGATAATCATTCGCAAGATAGCGCAGAACGACATGGCGGCAACCCCCCTACTTGCGGCCCGCGCGGACCCGCGGACGACGCCGAAGAGGATCCCTGGGCCGAGCCGTCGCGGTGAGACGATAAAAGATAAAAGGAGTGGACTGTTGATACCGATGGGTCGAATTCTCGCGGCCGCCCTGGCGGTCGCCTTGTCGGCGGGCGGGCTGGTTTGGAGCCTCGCCGGCCGGGCCGAAGAGCCGGAGCTTAACCTCTATTCCTCGCGCCACTACCAGACCGACGAGGCGCTCTACGAGCGCTTCACCGAGTTGACGGGCATCCGCATCAATCGCCTGGAGGGCGACGGCGACCAACTGATCGAGCGGATCCGCAGCGAGGGCGTCAACAGCCCGGCGGACGTGCTGATCACCGTCGACGCCGGACGGCTGTGGCGCGCCGAGCAGGCCGGCTTGTTCCAGCCGGTGGAATCCTCGGTGCTGGAGGCGCGGATTCCCGAGTACCTGCGTCACCCGGACGGGCTCTGGTTCGGCTTCTCGACCCGCGCGCGGCTGATCTTCTTCAACAAGGAGGAGGTGCCCGAGGGCGCGGTCGCGACCTACGAGGACCTCGCCGACCCGCGCTGGCACGGCCGGGTGTGCATCCGCTCGAGCGGCAACGTCTATAACCAGTCGCTCCTGGGCTCGATCATCGCGGCCGACGGCAAGGACGAGGCCGAGGCGTGGGCCCAGGGCATGGTCAACAACTTCGCCCGCAACCCGACCGGCGGCGACACCGATCAGATCCGCAGCGTCGCGGCCGGCGAATGCGGCCTGGCGGTCGCCAACTCCTACTACTTCGCCCGCCTGATGAGCAGCGAGGAGGCCGACGACCGGGCGGTCGCCGAGCGCGTCGGCGTGGTGTTCCCCAACCAGGACGGCCGCGGCGCCCACGTCAACGTCTCCGGCGCCGGGGTGCTGAAGAACGCGCCCCACCCGGAGGCGGCGGTCAAGTTTCTCGAATACCTGGCGAGCGAGGAGGCGCAGCGCTACTTCGCCGACGGCAACAACGAGTATCCGGTGGTCGAGGGCGTGGC
>JAWWCG010000737.1:0-2240 GCA_033720555.1 Kiloniellales bacterium
GCCGGCAGCTTTCCCCTGCGCTTCTTCCACCGGCTGGGGGCGACGGAGGTCGAGCCCGACACGATCTGCAACAAGGCGGGCCACGTGGGCCTCGACTACCTCTACGGCAGCTCGCTCACCCCCTTCGATCCGAAGACCGCCAAGGACAGCCGCTGCATCCTGGTGTGGGGAGCCAACCCCTCCTCGTCCGCGCCCCACGCCCACAAGCACTGGCTCCGCGAAAGCGGCGCGCGGCTCGTGGTCGTCGATCCGGTGCGCCACGCAACCGCCGAGGCGGCCGAGCTCCACCTCCAGCCCTTTCCCGGCACCGACGCGGCGCTCGCCTTCGCCATGCTGCATGTGCTCGCCCGCGAGGATCGGCTCGACCGGGACTTCATCGCCGCCCACACCCTGGGCTGGGACGAGGTGGCCCCGCTGATCGAGGCCTCGTCGCCGGCCTGGGCCGCCGAGGCGACCGGCGTGCCCGCCGAGCGGATCGAGGCGGCCGCCCGGATCTACGGCGACGGCCCGTCGATCCTGTGGCTCGGTCAGGGCCTGCAGCGCCAGCGCCGCGGCGGCAACGTCTTCCGGGCCTGCGGCCTGCTGCCGGCGGCGAGCGGCAACCTGGGCAAGCCCGGCGCCGGCCTCTACTACCTCAACGGCAGCGGCCCGCGGCGGATCGACGACGGCTACGTCGAGGCGCCCCGCCTGCGCCGCGGCGCCGGCCGATCGATCAGCCACATGGACCTGGCCGAGGCCTTGGCCGACCGAGCGCGCACGCGGGCCTTCGTGTGCTGGAACATGAACGTGGCCGCCTCCGGGCCGCGCCAGGACGCCTTGCGCGCGGCGCTCGCCTCGGAGTCGCTCTTCACGGTGGTCGCCGATCTCTTCATGACCGACACGGCGGCGCTCGCCGACATCGTGCTGCCGGCCGCCAGCTTCCTCGAGTTCGACGACCTGGTGGTGCCCTACTTCCACCTGACGCTCTCGGCACAGGCCCAGACCGCGCCGCCGCCGGGAGAGGCCTTGCCGAACCAGGAGATCTTCCGCCGCCTGGCGCGCGCCATGGGCTATCACGAGCCGGAGCTTTACGAGAGCGACCGGTCGATCCTCGACACCGTCCTCGCGCGCAGCGGCCTCGGCATCACCTTCGACCGGCTCAAGGAGCAGGGCACCATCGATCCCTTCGAGCGGCCCCGGGTCCAGTTCGAATCGCTCCGCTTCGCCACGCCCTCCGGGCGGATCGAGATCGCCTCCGAGCGCGCCGCCGCCGACGGCCATCCGCGGGTGCCCCAGCCGAGCCACGATTCGCGGCCGCCGGCCGGCCGCCTGCGTCTTCTGTCGCCGGCCAGCCGCTGGCAGATGAACGACAGCTACGGCAACGATCCCAGGATCCGCGAAAAGCTGGGACCGGCCAAGGTCACCCTTCACCCCAAGGACGCGCGGGCGATCGGCGTGGCGGCGGGCGACCGGGTGCGGCTCGCCAACGCGACCGGCGCCGTCACTTTGACGGCCGCGGTCTCGAACCGGGTGCCCCGGGGCGCCGCCCTGTCGCACAAGGGCCGCTGGCCCGGCCTGGAAGACGAAGGCGGCAACGTCAACCGGCTCAATCCCGGCGAGAAGAGCGATATGGGGGAAAGCTCCTGCGTCCACGGCATCGTCGTCGAGATCGAGCGGCTCGGCGGTTCGAACTGAGCCCCGGACCCCCGTGGCCAGAAGCCGGCGGAACTCAGGCGCCGATCAGGCGGCAGGCCCCGTCGAAGCCGAGGAGATAGCCCAGGGCGGAGCCGGCGACCACCAAAGCCGCGGAAATCGTCCAGCCGTACCAGGCCATCTCTTGCCAGTGCAGTCGCGCGTTCCGCGTCGGTTCCATCGTGCGGCTCCCTTGATCGGCGGTCTATCCGCCGTCGCCCTTTCGGCGATCTTCTTCTAGCGCCCGCCCGGCCCATCGGCAGTGACGGCCGTCACAGGCGGCAAAGGTTCCTCGGCCGGCGCGCCGGGGCCCGTCGTCCGCCGATGCCTCAGACCCGCAGGCGCAGGCCGCGCCCGGCGGCGACCCGGCGGCCGCGAACGGATTCGCGGTGCAGGACGTAGAGGCCGCTGCCGGCGATCAGCACGATGCCAAGGATCGTCGTCGCCGCGGGAATCTCGCTCCAAAAGAGGTAACCCCAGAGCACCGCCAGCGGCAGGCCGACATACTCGAAGGGGGCGACGCTGGGGGCCGGCGCGAGCCGATAGGCTTGGGAGAGGAAAAAGAAGCC
>JAWWCG010000738.1:0-2239 GCA_033720555.1 Kiloniellales bacterium
CGCCAATCCCAGAGGGTCGCTGAAAGCCACCGGCGCGGCCCCCGGCCCGCGGGCGCGCGCCGCGGCGTCGGCGGGCAGCTTCTGGACGAGTCGGTTGAGCCTTCCGGCTTTCTTCTTGAAAAGTCTCAACATTATAGCTAACCAAAATACCACGCCGCGAGGGCCGCCAAAAGAGATCTCGCAAGCGGACGCTCGGTGGTTGTCGTCGCGGCGACCGCGACGCGTGGTATCTCGCCCGCTCGTTTGGCGGCTGTTTGCTTGACGGCCGCCGCGGCGGTCCGACTCGCTCGTTGCTCATGCCGGTCTGTTTGGGCAGGATGCCAACCGGACTCTCAGGCGACACGTGAATGTCGATCTCGAACCCATCCGCCGAGGATCGCGTTGGACCATTCATCGACGCCGCCATGGCGGCGGCGGCCCTGGTCGCCGCGGCCGGCGGCGAGGTCGGCTTGGCCGAACGCCGCAGGGTCGACGAGGTCCTGGACAACCTGACGTCGTTCACGACGTTCAGCCCCCGCGCGGCCATGGCGCGCTTCGAGAGCTACGCGGACGCGCTCCAAAGACGGCCGGAGGAAGCGCGCACCCGGACCCTCGAGGCCGTCGCCGCGCTGGCCGACAGCGACGAGGAAGCCCGCGCGATTCTGCGGATCGCCTGCGCCGTGGCGCGGGACGACGGGCGTTATCCGCCGCGCCGCGCCGCCCGCGTCGCGGAGGTCGCCGAGGCCCTGGGACGCGCGCCGCCGCCGCTGCTGGACGAAGACCGGCCGGCCGGACGCCAGCGCCCGAGACGAGCGTTCTGCATCACCGTCGGCAATCAGAAGGGCGGCACCGGCAAGTCGACCACCGCGGTTCATCTGGCGGTCGGGCTGCTCGCCCAGGGCTACCGGGTCGGCTGCATCGACCTGGATGGCGAACAGGGCACCTTTGCCCACTACCTGGCGAACCGGCGGGCCTTCGCGGACAAGTCCGGCCGGGAGGTCACGATACCGGTTTGCCGTCGCGTCGAGCCCTCCGAGGCACAGGACCGGGAGTTCGCCGAATCGGAGGACCGGGAGCGGCTCGACGACGCCCTCGCGAGCTTCGCCGACTTCGATTACCTCGTCATCGACACGCCGGGCAACCAGGGCCGCTTGTCGCGGCTCGGCCACATCAACGCCGATGTCCTCGTCACGCCGCTGAACGACAGTTTCCTCGATATCGACGTGCTCGCCGAGATCGACCTGGACGAGCGGCGGGTGCTGGCGCCCAGCGCCTATGCCGAGATGGTGATGGCGCAGAACGAAGAGCGCGCCGCCCGGGGCCTGCCGCCGATCCACTGGTTCGTGATGCGCAACCGTCTGGCCCATCTGGCCACCCACAACAGCCGGGACATGACAAAGCTGCTCGAGAGTCTCGCCGGGCGCATGGGCTTCCGCCTGCTCCCGGGGTTCAGCGAGCGCCTGGTCTTCCGCGAGCTGTTCTACAAGGGCCTCACCCTCATGGACCTGGCGGAGCAGGGAGAGGCGAGCGACCTCAGCGCAAGCCGGCGCAACGCCCGCCTGGAGATCGGCCGCCTGGTGCAGGCGGTCACGGCCTGCCGGGAGGCGGACCGGACGTCGGACATGGCAGCGCCCTACGACGACCCGGACGCCGGGGAGCCGGATTTCGAGGAGGCGCCGGAACTGAACACCGAGGACGCCTTCCAGTTGCTCCAAGAGGCCATGAAAAACCCCAGCGACGGGCCTTAGCGATGGCCCCTAGCCGGGCCGCCGAGAGCGGCCGCCAGACTGGGCGCCAGACTGGGCGCCAAACCGGTCGCTGGAGCGCGCGAGGCGCGGCTAGCCGTCGGGATCCTCGCTCAAACGCCGCACCACGCAGTATTGGTCGCGCGCCGGATCGCGCGCGTGGAGCTGGCTGCACAGCTCTTGAGCGCCGTCGAAATCGTCGAAGGGGCCGGCCATGACGCGGTAGAAGGTCCCGCTATCCGCCACCTCGACGGTGCGCACCGTGAGCGTCTTGCCCCCCAGCAGATCGGGATAGCGCTGCCGCAGCGACCGCCATTCGGCTTCGGTTCCGCCGCGGCTTCGCACCGACGCCAGGTGCGCGGCGAAGCCCGCGCGACCAACCGCCGCCACGGCGTTATCGCCCGCGGCGGGCGCCGAAGCTCCGGTCTCGGCCGCCCTCGCCGTCTGCTGAGGCCGGGCCGCGGCCGCCGGCACCGCCGCGCCGGCTTGGCCCGCCGCGGCGTTCGCGTCCGGCG
>JAWWCG010000739.1:0-2230 GCA_033720555.1 Kiloniellales bacterium
CGCGGCGCGCTCCGCCGCCGGCTCCGAGGCGGGCGGGCGGTCGACCCAGGCCGGCAGGCGCGCCGGTTCCGCCTGGCCGGCGGCCGCGGCGGCGGCGGGCGGCGCGCTCGTTTGCGGCGAGGTCAAGCGCAGGCCTGGGCCGGACCAGCCGCCGTCGATCTCCCGGGTGAAGTCGAAGTCGACCGGCTCGGCGATCTTGCCGAGCCCGCGCTCGATCAGGTTGTACCAGCAGTCCCGGGGCGCGGTCTGAAGCGTGTTCCAGCCGCAGACGTAGAGCCGGTCCTCGGCCCGGGTCATGGCGACGTAGAGCAAACGGCGGTACTCCTCGTCGCGCGCGGCCGCATGCTCGGCCCGCGCCGCCGCGGCCAGGTCGCCGTCGTAGTCCTTGCGGATCGGCCACAGCGCGAGCGAGGGCTCGGGCGCCCCAGCGGCGCCGGCGCTCTCGGCGCCGAGCCAATAGAGCTCCGGGCTGCCGCGCGGAGTCTGGAGGGTGTCGGGCAGGAAGACGACGGGCGCCTGGAGCCCCTTGGCCCCGTGGACGGTCATCACCCGGACCGCGCCGGCGCCCTGCTCGAGGTCGCGTTTGACCTCCTGGGCGCCCATTTCGAGCCAATGCAGGAAGCCCTCCAGGGAGGGGATCGACTCCCGCTCGTAGAGGATCGCCAGCGACAGGAACTCCTCGATCGGGTCGAGGGCGTCGGGGCCGAGCCGGGCGTGCAGCCGGCGGCGGCCGCCGCGCGGCCCCAGGACCTCGGCGAACAGCTCGAAGGGGCGCCGGTAGTCGGTCAGGGCGCGCAGCTCGCGGAGCTCCCGGTAGGCCGCGGCGTAGGCGCCGCCCGCCTTGGCGCGTTGGGCGAGCGCGCGCCACAGCGTGCCCTCGCGGCCGTGGGCGAGGTCGAACAGCTCCTCTTCGCCGAGCCCGATCAGCGGCCCCTTGAGGACGGTCGCCAGGCTGAGGTCGTCCTCGGGCAGGAGCAGCACCCGGCCCAGGGCCACCAGGTCCATGACCGCGAGCTGGTCGCTCAGCACCATGCGGTCGACGCCGGAAACCGGAACGCCCAGGCGTTTCAGGGCGCGCACCAGGTCCTCGACGAAGGCGTTGCGCCGGCGCACCAGCACCATGACGTCGCCCGCCGCCAGCCGACGGTTCTTCGACTCGAGCCGGGAGTCCGGGTCAGCGGCCCCGGCGGGGTCCTGGGTCCAGTGGTGGATCTTCTTGGCGATCAGCTCGGCCAGGCGGCTCGAGGCCGGCAGGTGAGGCTCCGCCTCGGTCGGCGGCCCCCAGGGCGCCGGCTCCGGCACCTCCTCGGGATCGGCCGGCGGCCAGACCTCGACCAGGCCCGCCTCGCCCGCGCGCACCGGCTCGTGATGCATCGTCTCGTCGGCCTCCAGCACGCCGGCGCCGGCGCCGGGCGCGGCGAACACGGCATCGACCGCCTGCAGCACCGCCGGAACCGAGCGGAACGAGACTTCGAGGCGGACGTCGGCCCAGTCCTGAGCCGCCTGGCCCGCCTGGCGGGCGAAGTGTTCGCGCATGGTGCCGAAGCTGGCGGGGCTGGCGCGCTGGAAGCTGTAGATCGACTGCTTGGGGTCGCCGACCGCGAACACGGTGCGGGTCCGTTCGCGAGCGCCTTCGCCGGCGAAGAACTCGTCGCTCAGCGCCCGGATGACCTGCCACTGATCGGGGTTGGTGTCCTGGGCCTCGTCCACCAGCAGGTGGTCGATGCCGCCGTCGAGCTTGTACTGCACCCAGGCGACCGCGCCGGGCCCGGCCAGCAGGTCCCGCACATGGGCGATCAGGTCGTCGTAGTCGAGCAGGGCGCGGGCATGCTTGTGGCGGCTATAGGCCTCGAGAATCGCCTGGCCGAGGCGCAGCGCCGCGGCGGTGCCGAGCGCCACCTTCTGGGCGTCGACCGCCGCCTTGAGGCGCACCAGGCGGTCCGCCTCCTCGGCCATGACCTCGAGCGCGCCGGGCACCGCGGCCTGGGCCGCCGCCGTCAGCAAGGTCTTGCGCGGCTCGCCCTTGTCGGTCAGGCAGAGCTTGCGGTAGCGCTCGAAGCCGGCGGCCCGGGCCTCGACGTCGGCCGCCAGCCAGCCGGCCAGCGTCTCGGCCTTGCGGCGCTCGGCGTCGCTGCCGGCGGCGAGCGCCTCGCCGACCAGCGCCAGGCCCATGCGGTCGAGCGCCTCGTCGCGGCAGCCGTCGCGCAACAGCGCCTCGGGGGTTGCCCGC
>JAWWCG010000740.1:0-2226 GCA_033720555.1 Kiloniellales bacterium
CGAGCTGTCGGTCGCGTGGGCGGCGACGCGCAAGCAGTTCGGCCAGACCATCGGCCGCTTCCAGGGCGTCTCCTTCAAGCTGGCCGACATGGCGCTCGCCATCAAGGCGGCGGAGCTGCTGACCCTCGAGGCCGCGTGGAAGCTCGACCAGGGCACCATGACCGACAGCGACGCGGCCATGGCCAAGCTGCACGCGACCGAGACGCTCGCCATGGTGACCGACGAGGCGATCCAGATTCACGGCGGCATGGGGCTGATGGACGAGCTGCCGCTGGAGCGCTTCTGGCGCGACGCCCGGGTCGAGCGGATCTGGGAGGGCACCAGCGAGATCCAGCGCCACATCATCTCCCGCGCGCTCCTGCGGCCGCTGGAATCGTGACGGGACGCGGGCCCAGGCCCACGCCGACGGTGCGCCTCGCCACGGAGGCACAGAGGCCCAGAGGCCCAGAGGCACAAAGGCAAAGGGGCTTGGAGAAAGGCAGCAGTTTAAGCCTGCGACATAACCATCTGATTCCAAAGAGTATTCACTTGCGCCCTCGTGTCTCCGCGGTTCCTGTCGTTGGACGCCGTTGGATGACCTCCGCGTCACCAGACGTCGCCACGGAGGCCCAGGGGTCCCGAAGCTCAGAAGAAGAATAAAGTTTAAAACATTGATTCAAACGTATGATTTCAAAGTATTTTTCTTAATCCTTTGTGCCTCCGTGGCTGATGTCGTCTATTGTCGGCCGGAGTGAAAAACGAATGGGGGTGTCATGAGCGAGGTTCTCAAGATCGAGCGGAATGGGGCGATCCTCGAGGTCACCTTGGACCGGCCCAAGGCGAACGCCATCGACGCGGCGACCAGCCGGCTGATGGGCGAGACCTTCTGCCGGTTCCGCGACGATCCCGAGCTGCGGGTCGCGATCATCACCGGCGCCGGCGAGCGCTTCTTCTCGGCCGGCTGGGACCTCAAGGCGGCGGCCGAGGGCGAGACCTCCGACACCGACTTCGGACCCGGCGGCTTCGCCGGCCTGACCCGCTTGTTCGATCTCGACAAGCCGGTGATCGCGGCGGTCAACGGCCTCGCCTTCGGCGGCGGCTTCGAGCTGGCGCTCGCCTGCGACCTCATGGTGGCGGCCGAGACCGCGGAGCTGTGCCTGCCGGAGGCCTTCGTCGGGCTGATCCCCGACAGCGGCATCATCCGCCTGCCGCGCCGGCTGCCGCGCGCGATCGCCCTCGAGATGCTGATGACCGGCCGGCGCATGGCGGCCGAGGAGGCGGCGCGCTGGGGCCTGGCGAACGCCGTCGTGCCCCGCGCCGAGGTGATGGCCAAGGCCCGCGAGATCGCCGCCGCGATCGTCGGGGCGGCGCCGCTTTCGATCGCCGCGACCAAGGAGCTGCTGCGGAAGTCCGAGGCGCTCGACGCCGAGGCGGGCCTCGGCCTGCTGTCGAGCGGCGCGGTCGCGAACTACGAGGCCCTGCTGGCCTCGGAGGACGCGTTGGAGGGCCCGCGCGCCTTCGCCGAGAAGCGCGATCCAGTCTGGAAGGGGCGGTGATCCCCGGCCGACGCGCGAGGCGCCGCCGCGCCGCGGCTACGCCAGCTTCGCCTTGAAGAACGCCATGGTCCGCTGCCAGGCGAGATCGGCGGCGGCCTCGTCGTAGCGCGGCGTCGAGTTGTTGTGGAAGCCGTGGCGGGTGCCGGGATAGGTGTACATCTGATAGTCGACGCCGTTCTCCTCGAGCGCGGCTTCGTAGGCGGGCCGCGTGGCGTTCACCCGCTCGTCGTTCTCGGCGTAGTGGATGAGCAGCGCGGCGCGGATCTTCGGCACCTCGGCCGGGTCGGGCGCCACGCCGTAGAACGGCGCGCCGGCGCTCAGGTCCTCGCCCAGCTCGACCGCCAGGAAGTTGGTGGTGCCGCCGCCCCAGCAGAAGCCGGTCGCCCCCAGCTTGCCGCTCGAGCGCTCGTGCGCCTGGAGGTAGCGGGCGCTGTTCACCATGTCCTGGCGCAGCTTCGCCGGGTCGAGGGACTTCTGCATGGCGCGGCCGTCGTCGTCGTTGCCGGGATAGCCGCCGATCGGCGCCAGGCCGTCGGGCGCCAGCGCCAGGAAGCCCTCGACCGCGGCGCGCCGCGCCACGTCCTCGATGTAGGGGTTGAGGCCGCGGTTCTCGTGGATCACCAGGACCGCCGGAAAGGGCCCGTCTCCCACCGGCTGCACCAGATAGCCGCGCATCTCGCCCGAGGTGCCG
>JAWWCG010000741.1:0-2214 GCA_033720555.1 Kiloniellales bacterium
CCTCGACACCCGCGTGCGCTTCGACGGGCCGGCCGAGGGCTTCGACGACGACCCCAACCTGGGGCCGAGCGCGCGCCGGCCGGTGGGCGAGGCCATGATGGGCGACATCGTGCGCTGCCCGGACTCCGAGGCGACCTTCCGGGTCGACGCCCATGGCTCGGCGCCGATCGAGCGCATCGAGTTCCGCAATGGCCTCGAGACGCTGGAGACCTATCGCCCCTATGACGAGGCCGATCTCGGGTGTCGAATCCGCGTCATCTGGGAAGGCTCCGAATACCGCGGGCGCGGCCGCGAGACGATCTGGGACGGCCACGCCACGCTCGACGGCAATCGCTTCGAGCGGGTCGGCGCGATCAACCGCTACAATCTCGACAAGCGCTTCGAGCGGACCGGACCGGACCGGCTGGAATGGACGGCGCTCACCACCGGCGGCTTCGGCGGCTTCGACGCCTGGCTGGCGGAGCCGCGCGCCGGCCGCCTGCGTCTCGAGACGGCGCTGGTCGAGACCGAGATCGCGGTGGCCGAGATCGGCCTGGAGGATCTGGTTTTCGAGGCCGGCGGCCTCGGCCGGCGGATCCGGGTCTTCCGGCTGCCCGACGAGAATACCCACCGGCGCGTCACCCTCGAGCGCCGCGTGGGCCTGGCCGGGGACCGCGACAACGCGCTTTACGTCTGCCTGACCCAGGAGGACGGCCACCTGGTGTGGTCGAGCCCGATCTACGTCTTTCGTTGATCGGCGATCGCGCGGCCGCCGCGATCCGCGAGGCAACCGTGGCTCAATGCGACTCCGCGGCCTCGGGCGGCGGGGAGCCGGCGGACCGCACCGTCCTGCGCAGACAGAGCGCGAGCATGACGATGGGGGCGGCGAAGCCGGCCTGAACGCCCGTGTTGACGGCGATGACCGTGGCGAGGCCCGGGAACAGCCACACGAAGAAGAGGCCGACGGGCTCGCCCTTGAGCCACGTTTCGCTCAACGCCCGTCGCACCAGAATGGCGAAGGGAACGGTGAGGATCATGAGGTCGTAGTCGTGGTGAAAGGGCGAGATAAGCGCCGCCGCCGCAATGAGACAGGCCAGCTTCAAGTCGATCGCGAACGGCCGCCACCAGACCCAGGCGACGAGCAGCGCCGCGGCGACCGCCACCGCGATGTGGAGCGCGTAGGCGCTAGCCTCACCGACCCCGGCCAAGCGCAAGGTCGAGAACGGCGAGGCGATGACCGCCAAAACGTTCGGGCTGTCCGCCAGGGTTCGCGAGATCCAGCCCATCGAGCCGAAGAAGTTCAGCCAGGCCGTCGCTCCGAAGGCGAAGGCGCTGGCCGCGCCGAGCGCCAGGGCCGTCGCGCCGGCCGCGGCGATGGCCGTCCAGCGGCGGTCCAGCAACAGCGCGATCGGCGCCAAGACGCCCAGTTGCGGCTTCACCGTGACCCAGCCGAGCCAGAAGCCGGCGCGCGCCGGCCGGCGCGCAAGCGCCAGCGCGCAGAGGCCGAGCAAGGCGGTCGTGAGGAAACTGGGTTGCCCGGTCGCGAAGACCCGATCGGTCAACGGCATCGCGAGCAGAACCAGCATCGCGGCGGGGTGCGGCACGAAGCGCCAGAGGACGGCGCACAAGAACGCCAGGGTGCCCAAGGTCCAGATCAGATACGCGAGCAAGTACGGCAGCAGGCCGAGGGGCAGAAGCAGAAGCTGGAAGCTGGGCGGATAGAGCCACGGATAAAGGCCGACATCGAGCGGAAAGATCGCCTGTTGGACGAGCCCGAGGCTCTCGAAATCGTAGGCCCAGGCGGCGCGACCCTCGAGCGCCATGACGGCGGCGCTCCAGAACGCCATGAAGTCGTAGCCGTCGGTTCGCCCCTCGGATGGGAGGACCGCGTAGTTCTGCAGCAGTTTGTAGATGAAGATCGAGAGATAGAGGACGATCAGCGCACTCAGCGCCTTGGTCCAGCGCCGCGGGTCGAGCAAGTGCCGGTCCGGGGAGGTGCGGCTCATGCGCCGCGTCGAGGCTGCCGGCCGTCCGGAACGGCCGGGCGGGGCTTGTCTCGGAGATCGTCCGGCAAGGGGGCGGGTTTTCGCACGGCAACTCCGCAGGTCAGGCGACGGGCCTAGGGATCCAAGCGCCCGTGGGGCCGAAGCCGCGCGAGCCGACGGGGCCGAACGGCCCGCCCATAAGTTACGTCCTCTCGGCCCGCTTTGAACAGGTTTCCGACGGGCGTTTGCG
>JAWWCG010000742.1:0-2210 GCA_033720555.1 Kiloniellales bacterium
CTGGTCCGCGGCAGCCCGCAACCGGCCGGCGACGAGATCGCGGAGCTGGACACCGCCATGCACGGCGGCGCGGACGGCTGATGCCGACCGTCGCCCTGGCCCTGGCCCTGTTCGCCGGGGCGTTCGTGCTTCACCTCGCCCGCTGGCGCCTCGCGCCGCCGCGCGCCACGACGCGCGCGATCGTCACCACCTTCGCCTTCGGCGTGCTCGGCGGCTTCGTGCTGGTGGTCGCCCTGGCCCGCGTCCTGCCGGGCCTGGACGCCTGGCTGCCCGCCGGGTCTTTCGGCCTGCTGCTGGCGCTCACCCTGGCGCTCGCCCTCGCCGCCGGCTACGTCATGACCTATCCGGCGATCGAGGTGGACAGCCCGACGCTGGCGATGATCGAGGCGATCGCCGAACGCGGCGAGCGGGGCCTCGACCGCGCCGAGCTGTTCGCCCGGCTGAACGATCGGGTCCTGGTGGCGCCGCGGGTGCGCGACCTGGTGAGCGAGGGCCTGGCCGTCGAGGAGGACGGCCGGCTCCACCTGAGCGAGCGCGGCCGCCGGCTGGTCGCCGTCTTCGTGGTCTGGCGGCGGGTGATGGGCGCCCGGGAGGGCGGTTAGCCATGGCGCCGGCGCTCTGGGCCCTGATCGCCGCGAGCCTGGCGATGCTCGCCAACGTGGCCGCGCAGCTCATGGTCTTCCGGCGGCTCCGCGTCCCCGGGCGCCTGTTCAAGTCGCAGATGGCCGGCACCCTGGCCGGCGGCCTGGCGCTGGCGGCGCTGCTCGGCCGCGCGCCGGGCGGCGCGCTTTCGGCCGACGTGCTGAGCGCCGGCGCGCTGCTCTACGCCGCCTTCTGCTACGTTTATTTCCACTGGAACAACATGGGCGAGACCGCCCGGCGGATCCGCATGCTGCGGGAGCTCGCCGCGGCGCCCGAGGGCCTCAGCATCGACGACATGGTGCGCCGCTACTCGGCGCGCGAGATTCTCGAACGCCGCCTCGAGCGCCTGTCGGCGGCCGGCCAGATTCGCGAGAGCGAGGGCCGCCTGGTGCTGACCAGCTCGGCGGTCCTGCTGTCCGCGCGCCTGATGGGCCTGGCCAAGCAGATCGTCTTCGGCGCGCGCCGCGAAGCGGACGGGCACGACCGCATCACGCCGTGAGGTCCGGTCGAGGCTGGACCGCGCCAGCGCGAGCCGCTAAGAGGGGCCCGTTGGGCCGCCTCCGAGTCGCCCGACCCGCAGCAAACCGCCAATTTCATGTCCGATACCACTCTATCGACGCCCCGGACATCGCGCGAAACGGCCGCGGCCGAGGCCGCCGGGCTCGGCGGGGAGCGCCCCCATCTCAGCTTCGTGGTGCCCTGCTACAACGAGGAACGCAATCTCGCCGGCACGGTGGCGGAGATCGAGACCGGCGCCCGCCATGCCGGCCTGGCCCGCTTCG
The DNA here is from genome assembly GCA_033720555.1 of Kiloniellales bacterium. Lineage (GTDB taxonomy): Bacteria > Pseudomonadota > Alphaproteobacteria > Kiloniellales > JAKSDN01 > CALJXB01. Next base: position 1,425 of record JAWWCG010000742.1, read on the forward strand.
AGATCGTCATGGTGGACGACGGCAGCAGCGACGGCACCGCCGACGCCATCCGCCGCCTGGCCGCCGCCAAGCTCTACGTCCGCCCGGTCATCAACCAGCGCAACCTCGGACTCGGCGGCGCCTACAAGGCGGGCGTCGCGGCCGCGCAGGGCGTTCACGTGATGATGGTGCCGGGCGACAACGCCCATCCGGCCCACGGCATCGCCCCGATCATCGCCGCCGTCGACAGCGCCGACATGGTGATCCCCTTTGTCACCAATCCACAGGTGCGCGGGCTCAGCCGGCGCCTCGCCTCGCGCGGCTTCGTGGCGGTCATGAACGTCATGTTCGGCCTCAAGGTGCCCTACTACAACGGCCTGGTGGTGCATCGCCTCGACCTCCTGCGCGAGATCGAGATCGAGACCGACAGCTTCGCCTACCAGGCCGAGGCCATCGTCAAGCTGCTCAGGCGCGGCGCCGATTTCAAGACCATCGGGGTCGAGATCAGCACCCGCGAGCACGGCGGCACGAAGGCGTTCCGCGCCGCCAACGTGGTCAACGTGGTGCGCGCGCTGATGGACCTGAAGCGCCGGGTGGGATAGGGGCCCGCCGCTCCCCCTCGCGGCCACCCGCACCAATATCCTCTGGGTCGCCGGGAGCGGGCCGGAGCCGCAATGGAGCGACGGGAGACTTAGACGAAGTCGATGTGCGGCGGCCGGCCGCTCAGGTCCGGCAGGTCGAGCTGGCCCTTCTGGTAGCCGTCGAGGACCTCGTTCACCTTGTGCTGCAGGCACAGCGAGCCGCACA
>JAWWCG010000743.1:0-2205 GCA_033720555.1 Kiloniellales bacterium
CCGCGCGCCGGTTTTGCATGAATGAAATGTTCCGCTAAATCGAGAATTTCTCGGGTTTACGGGGCGGGTCGGTCGGCGCCATCTAGCGGGCGGACACGGCGAGAGGCCGGCACCGGCCGCAGAGATGCCGGAGAGGTCCTGGCCTCTCGCGGCCCGATCTCTGCTAAGCTGTCGCCGCGAAGCTGGGGAGAGCGCCGCCATGCGGTTCGATCTGGTGGTCAACATGGAGCGCATGACGCCCGAGGCGGACATGCGCGAGGTCGCGCGCCATCTCGTCGAGATGGTCGAGATGGCCGACGCGGGCGGCTTCGACATCGTCTGGGCGGCCGAGCACCACGCGCTGGAGATGACCATCGCGCCGGGGCCGTTCCAGCTCCTCGCCCACCTGGCGGCCCGCACCTCGCGGATCCGCCTCGGCACCGCCGTGGTGGTGGCGCCCTACTGGCACCCGATCAAGCTGGCCGGCGAGGCGGCGCTGGTCGACCTCTTGTCCGGCGGCCGGCTCGAGTTCGGCATCGGCAAGGGCGCCTATCAGCGCGAGTTCGACCGCCTGAAGAACGGCATGCCCCAGAACCTCGGCGTGCCGATGATGCTGGAGATGCTGCCCGCCCTGAAGGCGCTGTGGCAGGGCGACTACGCCCACGACGGCGAGTACTGGCAGTTCCCGGCCTCCACCTCGGTGCCCAAGCCGCTGCAGAAGCCGCACCCGCCGATCTGGGTCGCGGCGCGCGATCCCGGCACCTTCGACGCGGCGGTGAAGGCGGGCTACGGCGTCATGACCTGGGCGCTCACCCGCCCCTTCGCCGAGGTCGAGGCCTATATGCAGCGCTTCGAAGACGCGCTCGCCGCCGCGCCGGGCGTCGCCCGGCCGCGCTTCATGACCATGCGCCACACCGGCGTCTACGCCGACCCGGCCGAGGCCGAGGTCTTCCTCGCCGCGATCCAGCGCCAGGGCCGGCAGTTCGAGAACCTGTTCCGCAACCTGGCGCCGGTGGTCGACGGCTTCCCCCAGGAGCCGGACCCCGCGCTGCTCGCCAACCAGGCCGAGTACGCGCCCGAGAACCTGCTGGCGAACCTGGTTCTCGGCGCCCCCGACCAGGTGATCGCCAAGCTCAAGGCCTACGAGGCGCTGGGCGTCGACCACTTCTGCTACAACGGCGCCTACGGCCTGCCGCTCGCCCAGCAGAAGAGCTCGCTCCGGCTGTTCATCGACGAGGTGCTGCCGGCCTTCACGGCGCGCGACGCGAAGCCCGTCGCGGCGGAATGACGGCCGGCGGGCCGCGGCGCGGCCGGATCGCCGGCACCGCCTTCGAGCACGCCGGCGAGGGGCCGCCGGTCCTCCTGGTGCATGGCCTGGGCCTCACCCGGGCGATGTGGGACGGGCCGTGGCCGGCGCTCGCGGAGCGCTTCCACGTGGTGCGCTACGACCTCCTGGGCCATGGGCAAAGCGACAAGCCGCGCGACGGCTACTGCCTCGACCGCTTCGCCGGCCAGGCCGCCGACCTGATGGACGGCCTCGGCCTCGCGCGCGCGGCCGTGGTCGGCTTCTCCCTCGGCGGGCTGATCGCCCAGGCCTTCGCGCTCGCCCGGCCGGAGCGGACGGCGGCGCTGGCCGTCCTCAACGCCGCCCACGACCGCAGCGACGCCGAGCGCGCGGCGGTCCGCGCGCGGGCGGCGCAGGCGGCGCGCGACGGCCCCGAGGCCACGGTCGAGGCGGCGCTGGCGCGCTGGTTCACCGACGCTTACGCGGCGGCGCACCCGGAGACGCTGGCGCGGGTGCGCGGCTGGATCCTCGCCAACGACCCCCGGGTCTATCCGCAGGCCTACCGGGTGCTGGCCGAGGGCGACCGGGAGCTGGCCGCGGCGGTCGGGGCGATCCGCGCGCCGACGCTGGTGATGACCGGCGGCGAAGATCGCGGCAACTCCCCGGACATGGCGCGGCGGCTGGCGGCGCGCGTCCCCGGCGCGCGCCTGGAGATCGTGCCGGGGCTGAGGCACCTGGGCCTGATGGAGGACCCGGAGGCCTTCGCCCGGCCGCTGATCGAGTTCCTCGACGCGGCGCTGCGGTCGGCTTGAGCGGGTGCCTGACCGGGGCGCGACCCTGAGGCGCGAACGTGAGAGGCTCGCGGCCGGTCCGGGCCCATCGGTCGGACCCACGACGCCAAAGGAGAGAGCCGAACCGTGAGCCGCGACAGCCATCGTAAC
>JAWWCG010000744.1:0-2201 GCA_033720555.1 Kiloniellales bacterium
GGCGCGGCGGCGCCTGTGGCATTTGTCACACCGACCCCGCAAAGGGGCGCGGCGCGCCTCAGGGCTGGCGGCCGAGGGCGATGTCGAGATTGACCGCGGCGCTGATCAGCGCCAGGTGGGTGAAGGCCTGGGGGAAGTTGCCGAGGCCTTCGCCGTTGAGCGCGGTCTGCTCGGCGAACAGCCCGACGTGGTTGGCGAAGCCCAGCATCCGCTCGAACATCAAGCGCGCGTCCTCCAGCCGACGCGCCTCGAAGCGCCCGGCGCGGGTCAGCGCTTCGACCAGCCAGAAGGTGCAGATGTTGAAGGTGCTCTCGGCGCCGGTGAGCCCGTCCTCGGTCTGGGCGACGTTGTAGCGGTAGACCAGATGATTGGCGACCAGCCCGCCCTTGTCCAAGGGGCGCAGCATGGCCTCCAGCGTCCCCAGCATGCGCGGGTCCACCGGCGAGATGAACAGGGTCAGGACCATCATCAGGTTGGCCGCGTCCAGGTTGTCGCCGCCGAACGACTGGACGAAGGCGGCGCGCTTCTCGTTCCAGCCCTGGTCCATGATCGCCGTGTAGATCCGGTCGCGCACCTCCAGCCAGCGGGCCCGATCCGCCGGGAAGGAGCGGGCGTCGGCGATCCTGAGCCCGCGGTCGACCGCCACCCAGCACATCAGCTTGGAGAACACGAACTGCTGCTGATGCCCGCGCACCTCCCAGATGCCGTCGTCGGCGCGCTGCCAGTTGGCGCAGACCCAGTCGACCAGGCGCTCGACCGTCTGCCACAGCTCGTAGGAGATCGGCTCGCCGTACTTGTTGTAGAGATAGATCGCGTCCAGCAGCTCGCCGTAGATGTCGAGCTGGAATTGCTTGTAGGCGTCGTTGCCGACCCGCACCGGGCGCGAGTCGCGGTAGCCCGAGAGATGGTCCAGCACCTCCTCGCTCAGGTTCTTGCGCCCGTCGATGCCGTACATGATCTGCAGCGAGCCGTCGGCGTTGGGCTTGGCGCAATGGGCCAGCACGAAATGGAGGAATCGCGTGGCCTCCTCGGTGAAGCCCAGGCGCAGCAGGGAATAGACGGTGAAGGCCGAATCGCGGATCCAGATGTAGCGGTAGTCCCAATTGCGCTCGCCGCCGACCCGCTCCGGCAGGCTGCAGGTCGGTGCCGCCACGATCGCCCCGGTCGGCTGGTAGGTCAGGAGCTTCAGGGCCAGGGCGGAGCGCTCGACGATCTCGCGCCAGCGCCCGCGGTAGGTGGAGCGCGCGATCCAGTCCCGCCAGTACTGCACGGTCCTGCGGAAGGCCGTCTCGCACTCGGGGATCGAGAGGTGCCCGCCGACGCCCTGACGCCGCGCGCGCTGGCGCAGGACGAAGACGGCGGTGTCGCCCTCGCGCAGGGTGAACTGGGCGCACACGCCGGCGTCGTCGATCTCGAGCGGCACGCTGGTCGCCAGCCCGAGGTCGACGTGCGCGGAGCGGAAGGCGGCGCCGCCCGGCAGGATGGTCACCTCGTGGGCGTCGCGGGCGAAATTGAACGCCGGCCGGCAGTCCATGCGGCAGGTGACGGTGCCGCGCACCGCGGAGATCCGGCGGATCAGCTCGGGGCGCTGGCGCCCGGTCGTCTTCTGCTCTTCGATCGGCATGAAGTCGACCAGCTCCGCCGCCCCCTCGGACGACAGGAAGCGCGTCACCAGCACGTTGGTGCCCGGCCAATAGAACTGCTTGCAGCTCACGTCGTCGCCGACCGGCGCGATGCGGTAGAAGCCGCCGATCTTGTCGTCGAGCAGGGCGGCGAAGACGCTCGGCGAGTCGAAGCGGGGCATGCACATCCAGTCGATCGAGCCGGTCACGCTGACCAGGGCGACGGTGTGCATGTCGCCGATCATTCCGTAGTTCTCGATCGACTGGTAGGCCATGGCCGAGCGACCTCCTTCGATTGACGGCGCGTTTCGCTTTCGCGGACCCGTCGGGGCGCGCCATTATTCAACAGGCGATCCGGGGACGCCAGGCGGCGCCAGGAAGCGACGCGGCCGGGCGGAGGCGCGGGCTGGTGCCGTGAGAACGAAAAACTCCCTAGATCCGCACGCCGTCCTCTTGCCAGATACGAAAGCCGCCCTTGAAGGCGTTGGCGTTGTCGCCGCGCCGGCAGTCGAGCGGCAGCGCGTCGAGCAGTTTCACCTTGCCGCCGCCGAGCACGATATAGTCCGGCTCCAGGGCGAC
>JAWWCG010000745.1:0-2195 GCA_033720555.1 Kiloniellales bacterium
CTCCAGCTCCGATAGGTCCAACTGCGATAAGTCCGGTCCCTGCGTCATCGTCGCGTCCTCCCCCGGCTCGCGGCGCGAGGCCGCGGGCCGGTCCCCAGGATCGTCGCCACTAGAGCAGTACCCGATCAGATTGTATCAGCGCTGTTGGCTCTGGGCAGGATGGGCCGCTAGTCGCGGGGCGAAGCGCGATGCCGGGACATCGGGCGAGCCCGGCAACGACGCGGAGCGCCAGCCCAGGCTAACCCCTAAGGGACGGGCGCTTTTGACCGGACGTCGCGTCGCTCGTCCTCGAATATGCGTCAGCATGTCCTTCGTCCTCGCTCCTAACGTCCGGTCAAAGTCGCACCGTCAGCGTGGTTCAATCTGATCGGGTACTGCTCTACCGTTCCGCCGGAGCATTGAACCCGCTGCGGCGCGCCGTGGCTTCCCCTGATTTCGCATAGGCCATCCACGGGAACCCGGGGGCGGGCCCGTTGGCTTCGATGGACCCGGCGGACCCGGCGGAGGGCGGCCGCCGTAAGCCGTGGGCGGCCGGGGTCAGCCGGTCAGGCGCAGCCGGCCGGTGACCCGCGGCATGACCTCGCGCGCCAGCCGCTCCATCGAGTCCAGGGTGTCCTCGTGGCTGGCGCCGATGCACATGTTGAGGTTGATCTCGTCGACGCCGAGCTCGGCGTAGAGGCTGAACCTCTCGACCAGCTCGTCTGGCGTGCCGATGAACAGCGCCTCGGCGAGCTCCTCGCGGGTCGCCTCGATCTCGATCGGCCGGATGCGCCCGCCGGCGACCTCGCCCGGCCCCTTGAACACGTTGTCGAAGCGCCGGTAGTAGCCGTAGGCCTGCTCGATCGTCGCCTGGGTGTGGGCCTCGTCGCGGGTGGCGAAGCCGACGCGCAGGAGCGACAGGCGCGGGCGCGGCTCGCGCCCGGAGGCCGCCGCCCCCTCGCGGAAGCTCTCGACCTGCCGGCGGGCGAGGTCGAGCGAGCCCTGCAGCGGCGTGGTCTGCACGTTCCAGCCCCGCTTGGCGCAGTGGTAGAGCGCGTCCGGCGCCATGGCCGCGATCCAGATCGGCGGGTGGGGCCGCTGCACCGGGCGCGGCATGATGGTGATCGGCTGGAAGCGGTAATGGGCGCCGTCCCACGACACCTCCTCGCCGCTCAGGAGCGCGACCAGCACCTCCAGCGACTCGTCGAAGATCTCGCGGCCCTTGGCGAAGTCGACGCCGTAGCGCTCGAACTCGTAGGGGAAGGCGCCGCGCCCGACGCCGATCTCGAGGCGCCCGCCGGTCAGCACGTCGGCCAAGGCCGCCTCGCCCGCCATGCGCCGCATGTCGTTGAGCGGCAACACGGCGACCGCCGTGGTGATCGGCAGGCGCTCGGTCACCGAGGCCACCTTGACCGCCAGCATGAAGGGATTGGGGTTCATCAGGATGTTGATGAAGTGGTGCTCGGGCACGGTGAGCCCGCAATAGCCGAGCCGCTCGGCGGCCCGGGCCATGTCCAGCATCTCGGCGTAGACCTCGGCCGTCGAGGCCTTGCTCTCCGGGCAGTAGCAGGAGAGGAACAGGCTGAACTCCATGTCGCGCTCCTCGCTGTCCAAGGCGACTGCAGCCTATCTGCAACCGGCCGGCCGCGCAAAAGTCAGCATGACCGACGGGCATGCCTTTGCAAACGGATTTGTCCGGCGGGGCGGCGCGCGCTGCCGGGCGAACGCAAAGGCGCAGCGCCGCCCGCGTGCAGCGTGCTAGGATCGGGCGTTCCCGGCGCGAGGAGGAGGATGGCCCCATGAAGACAGTCGCCCTGGTCGCGCTCGCCCTGGCGCTCGGCGTCCCGGCGAGCCCCGTCGACGTCGACCCGCCGGCGCGCGAGCCCGGCCTTCAGCTCGCCGTCACCTGCTCCAAGACCAAGGAGCAATTCACCGGCCGGCGGAAGATCTGCTACTACGATTGCATGGGAACCACGCGGGCCATTTCGATTCCCGCGATCCAAGAGTGCCCCCTGTCGATCGAGCGCTAGCCTCGAGGACCGACCGCCGCGCCGCCGTCGCGGCGCGGTAACGTTTCATTAACCCTTTGCGGCTTATAGGGCGAAGATGGTCTCGGTTTACGCCCTGCTGTGCACCGCCACGCTCCTGCGCGGCGACTGCACGCCGGCGACGGCCATCGATGTGGTCCGGATGCCCGACGCCGACAACCAAATGGC
>JAWWCG010000746.1:0-2194 GCA_033720555.1 Kiloniellales bacterium
GACCGCCGGGCCGAGCGCGACCTCCGGCACCGAGATCCGCTCCAGCCAGATCGCGAACGGCAGGCTCGGCAAGGCCGGCTCGGCGGCTTCGGGCGGCGCCGGGGCCTCTTCCGGCGGCGCTTCAGGCAGCCGGTCCAGCCGCACGAGGCCGGCCTCAAGCACGCGAAACCGCAAGGTGGCGTCGAACAGCGCGCCGGGATCGACCTCGTATCGTAAATTCTCGATGGTCAGCCACGCGCCCTTGGCGTCCTTGACCTCGACCTCCTCGACCGACGCCGCGAAGGGCAGCCGGCCGGACAGGCCCGCGATCCGGACCTCCAACTCGCCGGGCGTGGAGATCAGCCGCTCCAGTTGCCGCGCGGCGAGCGATCGCCCGCTTTCGCTCTGCAGGACGGCGTAGCCCCCCGCGAGCGCGAGGACGAGCAGCAGCGCGAGGCCCGCAAGCGACAGGCCGATCCATTTCGCGAGGCCTTTGACGCGCGTCATGTCAGAACGCCTGCCCGAAGCTGATGTAGAACTGGTAGGTGTCGTCGGAGTCGCGCCGATTGATCGGAAAGGCGACGTCGAGGCGAACCGGGCCGATTCCGGTGAAATAGCGCAGGCCCAGACCCGCCGCCCATCGGAAGGTGTTGGAGAAGTCCGGGACGGACGAGCGGTAGACGGTGCCGCCGTCGACGAAGGGGACCACGCCGATCTGCTCGGTCACGCGGACGCGGAATTCGGTGCTCACCTCGAGCAGCGAACGGCCGCCCACGGGATCGTCGTTGGCATCCAAATCGCCGACCGACTGATACTCGTAGCCGCGGATCGAGCCGCCGCCGCCGGCGTAGAAGCGCTTGCTCGCCGGCACGCTGTCGTTGCTCGCGCCGGCGAGAAATCCCACCTTCGCCCGGCTCGCCAGGACGAAGCGCCTGTCCTCGTCGATCGCGAGATAGGCCGAACCCGCCGTCGTCTCGGTGATCCAGTTCGGATCGTCATCGCCGAAGCCGTAGTAGGGCGTGAGCGTGAAATCGAGCCGGGTTCCGCTGGTCGGGTTCAGGCGGTCGTTGCGGGCATCGCGGGTGGCGGTCAGCGGCAGCCCGAGCAGGAAATACTCTTCGTGGCCTTCCTCGTCCTTGGTCTTGTCGTCGACATAGCTGTACTCGGGCGACACGCCGCCGCTGAGCAGCCAGTTGTCGAGATATCCGGATTCGACCCCGGCGTAGGCCGTGGCGGCCTGTTCGTCGTAGGCGTCGGTGCTTTCGTTGCTCAAGGCAAGATCGAACACCAGCGTCTGGCGCAGTCCGGGATAGGTCGGTTTGCGCAGGTTGGCGCCCAGGCGCTGCTCGATCTCCGCGACCGTCAGGTCGAGGCGCAGTTGCTCTCCCTCCCCGAACAGGTTGCGGTGCTCCCAGAACACGGTGCCGCCGAATCCCACGTCCGTCGAATAGGATCCGCCGAAGCCGATGGTGCGCGGCGGGCCCTCCATGAGCGTGATCGAGATCGGCACCTCGCCGTCCTCGTCCAATTCGTCGCCTGGCTTGACGGTCACCGAGTTGAAGATACGCGTTTGCGACAGGCTTCGCCTGGCGTCCTCCAGTTTTCGACTGTCATATGTTTCGCCCTGCCGCCACGGCAAGAGGCGGCGCACGTGATCGGACTCGAGACGGTCCAGGCCGGAGATGCTCACCGGTCCGAAATGCGCCAGCTCGCCGGCGTCGACCCGCAGGGTCACGGTCATGGTCTTGGTCTCGGGGTCGATGACGGCCTTGCGGTCGACCACCCGCGCGAAGGGATAGCCGCGCTCGGTCATGAGCTTTCGCCACGTCGCGCCGGCCGCCGCGATCTCGGGGCCCCGGGCCGGCATCTTGGTCTCGAGCCCCAAGGCCTCGAGACCCGGGCGCAGCGACTCCGGCGGCGGGCTCGAGCCCTCGTAGACGACCTCGTAGCGGGCGAGGCGATAGCGCGCGCCGGTCTGCACGTGGATGACGACTGTCGCCGGGCTCTGGTTGCTCAGGATCTCGCTCTTCAAGGTTGCGTCGTAATAGCCTTCCGAATCGAGCACGGCCTCCATGCGCTCGAGGTCGTCCTCGGCCCGCACTGCCAGGCGCGCGGGCGTCGACGGCGGGCGGTCCTCAAGCTCGATCAGCCGCGAGGCGGCTTCCAGCGTCGATTGCAGCGCCGGGTCCTCGACGCCGCGAAATTCCACCTTGTA
>JAWWCG010000747.1:0-2192 GCA_033720555.1 Kiloniellales bacterium
GTGAGCGTTCACGCCGTCGCGCCACGCGCGGAACGGCCAGACAAGGGAGACGACACATGGGCGATACCGCCACGGACACACTGGTTCAGAAGAATCGATCGGGCGAGGTCGTCTCGGGCGGCCACCTGGTGGCCAAGGCGCTCAAGAACGAGGGCGTCGACACCATCTTCACGCTGTGCGGCGGCCACATCATCGACATCTACGACGGCTGCCTCAACGAGGACATCCGCATCGTCGACGTGCGCCACGAACAGGTGGCGGCCCACGCGGCGGACGGCTACGCCCGCCAGACCGGCCGGCTCGGCTGCGTCGTGACCACCGCCGGGCCGGGTTGCACCAACGCGGTGACCGGCATCGCGACGGCCCTGCGCTCGGAGAGCCCGGTGCTTCACATCGGCGGCCAGGGCGCGCTCACCCAGCACAAGATGGGCTCGCTCCAGGACCTGCCCCATGTCGACATGATGGCGCCGATCACCAAGTTCTCGGCCTCGGTGCGCTCGACCGAACGGGTCGCGGACATGGTCTCGATGGCGGCGCGCGAGTGTTTCGCCGGCGCCTACGGGCCCGCCTATCTGGAGATCCCGCGCGACGTGCTGGACCGCGAGGTCCCGGTCGAGACGGCGGTGATCCCGCAGCCCGGCCACTACCGCGCCTCGACCCGGTCGATCGGCGATCCGGGCGACGTCGAGAAGCTGGCGGACCTCCTGGTCAAGGCCGAGCGGCCCTGCATCCTGCTCGGCTCCCAGGTCTATTCGTGCCGCGGCCACGAGGCGGCGATCGATCTGGTGCGCGCCTTGAACATCCCGGCCTATTTCAACGGTGCCGGCCGCGGCATCCTGCCGCCGGGCGATCCCCATCACTTCAACCGCACGCGCCGCATGGCGTTCGACAAGGCGGACGTGATCGTGATCGCCGGCACGCCGTTCGACTTCCGCATGGGCTACGGCAAGCGTCTGCGGGCCGACGCGACGGTGGTGCAGATCGACATGGACTACCGCAACGTCGGCAAGAACCGCGACGTCTCGCTCGGCCTGGTCGGCGACCCGGGGGCGATCCTCGGCGCGGTGCACGCGGCGACCACCGGGCGCAACGACAACGGCGCCGACCGCCGGGTGGCCTGGCTGGACGAGCTTCGCGACGCCGAGGCCAAGGCGACCGACAAGCTGATGCCGCTCTTCCTGTCGGACCGCAGCCCGATCCATCCCTATCGGGTCGCCTGGGAGATCAACGAGTTTCTCGGCGAGAACACGGTCTACATCGGCGACGGCGGCGACGTGGTGACGATCAGCGCCCAGGCGGTGCAGCCGCGCCGGCCCGGCCATTGGATGGACCCGGGGGCGCTCGGCAGCCTGGGGGTCGGCACCGGCTTCGCCATGGCCTCCAAGCTCGCCCACCCCGATCGCGAGATCCTCTGCTACTACGGCGACGGCGCGTTCGGCATGACCGCCTTCGACATGGAGACCGCCAATCGCTTCGGCGCGCCCTACATCGCCGTGATCGGCAACAACTCGGCGATGAACCAGATCCGCTACGGCCAGCTCGCGAAATACGGCGAGGAGCGCGGCGACGTCGGCAACAAGCTGGGCGACGTGCCGTTCAGCAAGTTCGCCGAGATGCTGGGCGGCTACGGCGAGGAGGTGCGCGAGCCCGACGACATCGCCCCGGCCCTGCAGCGGGCGCGCGAGGCGGTCAAGAGCGACGGCAAGTCGGCGGTCGTCAACATCTGGGTCGATCCCAACGAATACGCGCCGGGGACCAAGGCGCAGACCATGTACAAGTAGGCCGCTTGGTCGGCTTGGAACGGTGGCGCAAAAGCGCGAGTATCGTCGCCTCCGCCGGGTCGCTCCACCTTGATCACGTCGGCACCGAAATCGCCGAGTAGCATGGTGCAGTACGGTCCCGACACGACCCTTGTGAGGTCGAGGACGCGGACGCCTTCGAGAGGTCGCATGGTTCGGTTCCTCAGGCCAGCGTGGCGGCGAGCTCGGCGAAGTTGCTCACGATGAGATCGGGTTGATGGGGCGTCTGGCCAAACGGCCGCTTCCGCCGATCGATAAACGCCGTCCGCATGCCATACGACTTTGCACCGATGCAGTCGAACGCGTGATTGGCGACAAACAGAATGCTGGAGCGGTCTTCGCCGATGATCTCAGCGGCCTTCGCATAGGTCTTCCAGTGCGGCTTGAAATAAC
>JAWWCG010000748.1:0-2192 GCA_033720555.1 Kiloniellales bacterium
CGCTTGAACTCGGTCGAGTAGTTGCGTTGCTTGGCCATGAGCTTTCTCCCCGAAAGCCCGGCACTTATAGCCCAATGCGATAGACCTTATCTGTCCACTTCTAGGGGTGCACTCCACCAGCAGGGCAGAAGATAACCCATATGTGACATTCAGACTTGCCAATTCACGGCTTCGTCATGTCGAAGTCGAACCACTTCATGGATAGCTTGGTCAAAGTGCCGTCGGCGCGCATCTCGTCAATTATCTGCTTCAGTCGGGCGGCGAGTTCCGGGTCGCCCGGCTCGATGGCGACGGCCTGCGGCGCGCGGTAGAGCGGCTGCCCGATGATCCGGAACGGCATGCCCTCTTGGATGATCGACATGAGGGTCGGCAGGTAATTGACCAGCGCGTCGAGTTCGACGCCGTCTCCCTTGGCCAGAGCCTTGAAAACGTCGCTTTCGGTCTCCGGATAGGTCACAACTATCGGATCGTCGATCTGGTAGGCAAAGGGCGGCATTCCCTCGATTTCGAAGGGAACGCGTCGGAGATAAAGCTCATAGGTCGCTGCTTGCAATGCCCCTATGCGCTTGCCACTAGCATCGGCGGGCGTGCGGATCGAGGTGTTGTCTTTGTGCACCGCCAGGGAGGCGATCGCGTAGGTGTAAATGGCGGGAAAATCGAGATTCTCCCCGCGCTTCGCCGTCGGCGTCATGCTGCCGATGGAGATGTCGATCTTGCCGTTCCAGTTTCCGCCCGTTTCCTCGCCCCATGTCACGATATTCTCCAAGCGCCGCACCTCCACCCCCATGCGATGGGCGACCTCGTTGGCAACGTCCACATCGAAGCCCACGTAGTCGCCGTTCTCGTTCTTGGAGGAAAAGGGTGGCCAGTCCGGCACGCCGTTCATGGTGATGTACCCACGCGCCAGGATGCGATCCAGCACCTCGCCGGCGAAACCGGGGGAGGACAGCAAGATGTTTGCCACGACCCCCGCCCACAGCAAAAAGCAGAAATGATTCAACATGTTGCATCGCCCCTCTGGCGCCCCACCCCCGTTGGGGCCTTGCTCGCCAGCGTCTGGCTTGAACCGAAATAACGAGATGGCTTTCCGCTATGCGGCGAGCCTAAATTGGGTGAAATTTCTGGAAAAGTAATCTGCGAGGATTGCGAAGTACAGGGCGTTGCTTCGGCTCCCGCTTTAGAGGCAGAACGACGATGACATCGCCAAAACTTGGTGTCGCCGCCCGGATCATGGCCGGATTGGCGATACTCACCCTGATCACGGCGACCGGTGGTGCGCTCGCCGTTTATTCTTTCAATCAGTTCCGGGAGAGCTTTGATCGCGTAGCTTCGACACAGCTAGGAACCATGGCGGCCGCGGCGCAATTGGAGCAGGAGAGCCAGGCCCTGGCCGGGCTCGCCCCCGACCTGTTCGTCAAAGGGCTCAGTACGGGCGCCCTTCTGGCCTTCAATACGGATGTCTATGGCCAGCAGGTCAGTTTGCGGCAATTAATCCAGCAGTTGCGCGATCACGTCGGCGAGACCGAAAGCGTTACCCGGATCAGTTCTGCATCAGAGAACCTTTTCCGAAACGTCGACCTGCTTTCCACCGTGATATTTGCCAAAGCAGGCGCCGAAGGCGAGCTGAATGCCGCGATTGCCAGAATGGCTCGTCTCTACGGCGACGCCTTAGCCGCCATCACAGCCGGCGATGCATCGGGAGAAGCTGATCGGGAACTGAAGGACCCGGCCGAGATCGGCGGCGCCACGGCTTGGCTCGGCGAAATGGGTCGCCTGGCGGCCGTGACCTTGGACGTTCTATCGGCTCGGAGGATCGACCAGATGGCGCCGATCGAAGCCGAGGCAGCATTGCTCCTGCGGTCGGCCGAATCGTCCGCGCGCGCGGCTGCAGTCCAGTTCGAAGCGCTCACGGGGTTTGATGACAAGGTCGCCGACGAGCTTATCGGCGAACGCGGCATCGTGTCGCTTCGCCGACAGCTGATGGACTTGGAGGGCGAGGCGCGAAGGCTGTTGGACGACAACGATTCCATGTCGCGCGAGCTCGTCGCGGCCGTGGAGGCCCTCGTCACCGCGATTCGGTCGGACATCGAAAAACAGAACACCACCCTCGGTCACGTCCTTTCCAGCCGATCGCAGGCCATCGCGGTACTGGGCGCCTTGGGCCTGGTGAGTGCTCTTGTCATTGCCGGCTA
>JAWWCG010000749.1:0-2184 GCA_033720555.1 Kiloniellales bacterium
GTCTCCGCCGTGATCATTGCGCTGATCCTCTACACAATGACCGTGGACAAAATCCGGGAGATCGCAACGCTCAAGCTTATCGGCGCGCCGGATCGCACGATCATCGGATTGATCTTGCAACAGGCTCTGGCCATGGGCGTGATTGGATTCGGGTTCGGCGCATCGCTCATTGCGACGATCAAAGACTACTTTCCGCGCCGCGTGGTACTGCAACCAGAAGACGGGCTGGCGCTCGCCGCGGCCGTAATCCTCGTCTGCGTCCTTTCAAGCGGCCTCGGCGTGCGGCTCGCCCTCAAGGTCGATCCGGCAACGGCGCTGGGGGGCTGACGATGAGCAATCCCCCGCGACAAAGCCCGCTTGTCCGGGTGCGCAACGTCTCCAAGCATTTCGGCGAAGGCGAAACCCGCGTCGATGCGCTGCGCGACGTGTCACTGGAAGTCCATCCGGGTCAGGTGGTGGCTTTGCTCGGCCCGAGCGGATCGGGCAAGACCACTCTCCTGAATGTCATCGGCTGCATCACCGAGGCAAGCAGCGGCTGGGTCAGTCTCGACGACCAAGTCGTCTACGACGGGCACTGGCTGCGGAGCGATTTGCGCAAGCTGCGGCTGGAGAAGATCGGGTTCATATTTCAGTTCCACAACCTTCTCCCCTTTCTCAACAGCACCGACAATGTTGCCGTGGTGCTCGCTCTGGCGGGTTACGATACGGCCGAAGCCAAAAGGCGCGCGGCTGAGCTTCTCGACTATCTGGAAGTGGGGCACCGAAAAGACGCAATGCCGGCCAAGCTGTCAGGAGGCGAAGCCCAGCGCGTGGCGATCGCCCGCGCCCTCGCCAACCGCCCGAGGATCATTCTCGCCGACGAACCGACGGCGGCGCTCGATTCTGAAAGGGCGGGGATCGTCATGGACCTGTTACGCAAAGTTGCGACGGAACAGGACGCGGCGATCCTCGCCGTCACTCATGACGAAAAAATATTCAACCGCTTCGATCACATCTTTCACCTGCGCGACGGCAGGCTGGATCGCGAAACCGCCGAGCCCAAGGGGGAAACCGATTATGCCGCATAACCACCAAAGAAACCGGTTCATTTTACCGGCGCTGGCGCTAACGACTTGCATCACGTTTGGCGGATTGACCCTGGCACAGGGAGCGGAGCCAGTCTGGCCGAAACTGACGCCGAAGCTTCAGGATCTGCTGCAACAGGAAATGGTGTCCGTTCACGAGGCGAGTCGTGACATT
Organism: Kiloniellales bacterium; assembly: GCA_033720555.1. Classification (GTDB taxonomy): domain Bacteria; phylum Pseudomonadota; class Alphaproteobacteria; order Kiloniellales; family JAKSDN01; genus CALJXB01. The sequence continues at coordinate 1,240 of JAWWCG010000749.1, forward strand.
CTCACGGCAACGATCGAAGGAAACGACGAAGGGGTGGCGGAACTGGCTCAGCAGATTCACGACAGCTTCATCCTGAAGCAGTCGATGACGCCGGAGGACAAGGCGGATCTGATGGCCGCTGTTCCCGAAGGATTCGTCAAAATGGACAGGGCGTTTCACGAACTCGCAGCGGCGCTCGCTCAGGCCGCGCGCGATAAGGACGGCGCAAGGCAACACGAAACATTCGGGCGGATGATCGAGGCATGCAGCGCCTGTCACGCGCAGTATGCAACGGACCGCTTCCCCGAGTTCGCCGAGTAGGGCCTCGCCGCGCCTCTCAGCGGGATCGCTGTCGCCCCCCACGGTTTTTCAGGAAGCGCTCGGTCCCAAATCAACGCATTGCCTTTTGCAGCGTCGGATGCGGATCATCTGAATCTGCCGCCTGAACTCTGCCCAACTCCGCGGCCTACTTTGCCGGCTTCTGCCGCTTCCTTGTTTTGAGCGCAAGCCCCGACCGCTTGTCGAGACGGTGGCGGCGACTCTCCAACCGCTCCCTCTGATCTAGCGAGTGGCCTGACGACCACTATCGACGATGACCTGGAAGCACGTCTTCAAATGGAGTGAAATCAGCGCGTCCAACGCCGATGTTCTTTGGTGCACTCATGCGGCCCTGTGTTGCAAAATTATGGGCTCCCTGTCTTATCCGGCGATGGTTATGAAAAACGTCCTTATAGACGATGAGGAGAGTGATAACAGGAAACTCGAAGGCACGGCTTGGCACCTTCTACGCTGCCTCGGGGACCGCCGCGGGAGTTGGAGCGATCAACGCCATACACATTAGAAATGGCATGGAAAAACGCGAATAGGGCGTCACCTGCCATGATGAGACCGGTGAGGCGCGCTTCAACTCCGTCAGCAAGGGAGCGGTCGGCTCGCAGTACCGCGATACCGATAGCCATACCGACA
>JAWWCG010000750.1:0-2180 GCA_033720555.1 Kiloniellales bacterium
CATCGCCCGCCGGCGGCCGCCGAGCGACGCGCGGGTGGTTTCGACCGGGGTGGCCTTGGCCGCGGTCCGGCTGATGGGGCCCGCCTCCGCGCTCGCCGGCCCGCCGGATCTCGGTGCCCTGCCGACCTCGGCGCTGATCGCCGTGGCCGTGCTCGGCGTGGTCTCCACGGCAACGGCGACGGTCGTCTACTTCAACCTGATCACCCTGGCGGGTCCGAGCTTTCTTTCCCTCATCAACTATCTCATTCCCGTGTGGGCGGTAGTGATCGGGATGCTGTTCCTCGGCGAGCGTCCGGCCTGGACCGCCTTCGCCGGACTGGCGCTGATTCTCTCGGGCATCGCGCTGGCGGAAACCAAGGGCCGTCGCGCCGGTTAATCCCCGGCTAAACCCCCGCTAGTCATCCGCCGCGCGCCAGCCGGCGGCCTCGGCCTGGCCGACGCTGCAGAACCAGCGCTCGCCGGCGGCCGGGCTGATCTCGGTCCCGGCGTAGGACGGCGCGCCCGGCGCGTGGTAGAGCCGTTCGCCGGCGGCGGTGATCTCGCCCTTGATCCGGCACCCGTCCGGCGCGTCGCCCGCCGCCTCGCGCGCCTTGGCGCGGATCCGGGTCTGATGGCGCAGGGTGCAGGCGCCGCAACTCGACGCCTCGGGCAGCGCCGGCGTCGCCGCCGAGCCGACCGGCGGCGCGGCCCCGTCGGCCGCGGCTCGGCCGACCGGGATAAAGCTTGCGGCCAGCAGGCCGAGGATCAACGCCGTCGCAGGAATTCGCATGGGCGCGGCTCGCGCCTCCTGTCAGCTCCGATCCGGCGAGCCTAGTGCAAGGCGCGGCGCGACGCAAAAGACGCTTGATCCCCCGATCCGCCTGTTGTGTGCTGCGACGCCTCGAATGGGCGTCGAGAGGAGATGGCCCCCCGTGCGCGTGGCGATCGCCGATTTCACCCAACCGGATCTCGAGCTGGAGCGCCGGCTGCTCGCGGCGGCGGGTCACGACTTGGCGGCGCCGGCCCGCTCCTGCGCCAGCGAGGACGAAGTGATCGAGGCCGCGCGCGAGGCCGCCGCCCTGATCGGCCAAGGCGCGCCGATCGGCGCCGCGGTCTTCGCGGCCCTGCCCGGCTTGCGCATCGTGAGCGTGCCCGGCATCGGCGTCGACATGATCGACCTCGAGGCCGCCCGCCGGCACGGCGTTTGGGTGGCCAACGTGCCCGACGGCAACATCACCGAGGTGGCCTGCCACGCCGTCGCCATGGCGCTCTCGCTGGTCCGCCACCTGCCCGGCTACGACGCCGCCGTGCGCGCCGGGCGCTGGCACTACGAAGACACCGGCCCCCTCGCGCGCCCCGGCGCGATGACGCTGGGGATCGCCGGCTTGGGACGGATCGGGCGTCTGGTCGCGGCCTACGCGGCACCGATCTTCGGGCGCATCGCCGGCTACGACCCCCATCTGCCGGATTCCGCCTGGCCCGAGGGCGTGGCGCGGGAAGGCGATCTCGCGGCGCTGTGCGCCGCCAGCGACGTGGTGAGCCTCCACCTCCCCCTGACGCCCGAAACCCACGGCCTGGTCGGTCGCGAGCTCCTGGCCGCCATGAAGCCGGGAAGCTATTTGGTCAACGTCTCGCGCGGCGCCATCGTCGACGTGCCGGCCCTCCTGGCGGCGCTCGACGGCGGCGGGCTGGCCGGCGCGGCGCTCGACGTGCTGCCCCAGGAGCCGCCCGCCGCCGACGACCCCGTCCTCCGGCACCCCAAGGTACTGCTCAGTCCCCACGCCGCCTTCTATTCCGTCGAGTCCGATCAGGAACTGCGGCGGCGCGCGGTCGCCAACGTGGTGCGCTACTTGGAGACCGGACGGCCCGACCACGTGGTGGTCGAGGGCAGCCGCTGAGCCGGCCGCGCCGCGCCTTCTCGCGCCCCCTTCAGCGCGCCTGCGTCGCGCCCTCATCGCCCTCGACATGGCCCGGGGCCCGGGCCGGGCGGCCGGCGGCCGCCACGGGGCGCGCGTGACACCTCACGCCTAAGGCGATATCCTTGCTGGCAAGGAAGCCGAACAATAAGGCTCCGAAAAAACCAGCCACTTGGACGAATGGGAGGTTTATCAACATGCTAGCGAAATTGAAGCCGCTCGCCTTGGCGGCCACGGCGGCCGCCGTGTGCCTTGCCGGCGGATCGGCCCTCGCCAAGGTCGAGG
>JAWWCG010000751.1:0-2180 GCA_033720555.1 Kiloniellales bacterium
TCCGCCTGATCGGCGAGGAACGCGAGCCGCCCTATTCGCGCATGGCGATCCCCTACGTTCTGACCGGGCTGATCGGCGAGGCCGGCACCTATCTGCGCAAGAAGGACGGCTATTACGACCGCGCCGGCGTCACCGTCCAGCAGGCCACCGTCGAGTCGGTCGACGCCAAGGCCAAGGCCGTCAAGCTCGCGGGCGGCGAGACGCTCGGCTACGACAAGCTGCTGATCGCGACCGGCGCCTCCCCGGTCAAGCCGCCGATCGAAGGCCTCGACCTGCCGGGCGTCCACCACTGCTGGACGCTCGAGGACGCCCGCGGCATCGCCGAACGCGCCGCCGAGGGCGCCAGCGTCGTCCTCATGGGCGCCGGCTTCATCGGCTGCATCATCCTGCAGGCCTTGGCCGAGCGGAAGACCAAGCTCACCGTGGTGGAGGCGCTCGACCGCATGGTGCCGCGGATGATGAACGAGACCGGCGGTAAGCTGATCAAGACGTGGTGCGAATCGAAGGGGATCGCGGTGCACACCTCGACCAAGGTCACCCGGCTGAGCGACAGCGGCGGCCGGATCGAGGTGGCGCTCGACAACGGCCAGTCGGTGGACGCGGATCTGGTGGTGGTGGCGACCGGCGTCGCCTCCAACACCGACTTCCTCGAGGGCTCGGGGGTCGAGATCGACCAGGGCATCAAGGTCGACCATCACCTCGAGAGCAGCGTCGCGGACATCTACGCCGCCGGCGACTGCGCCCAGGGGCCGGACTTCTCCACCGGCGGCTGGTCGGTGCACGCGATCCAGCCGACCGCCTCGGAGCACGGCCGCATCGCCGCCCTCAACATGGCCGGGCGCGAGGCCCGCTACAAGGGCAGCCTCAACATGAACGTGCTGGACACCGCCGGGCTGATCTCGGCCTCCTTCGGCAGCTGGGACGGCGTCGAGGGGGGATCGAGCGCCGAAGCGCTCGACGCCGAGCGCTACCGCTACATGCGCCTGGAGTTCGACGGCGACGACCATCTGGTGGGCGCGCTCAGCCTCGGGCGGACCGACCACATCGGCATCCTGCGCGGCCTGATCCAGACCCCGATCAGCCTCGGCCCCTGGAAGGAGAGGCTGATCGAGGATCCCAACCGGGTCGTCGAGGCCTACGTCGCCCGCACGCAATGAGCCTGCCGGGCCGCACACGCCAAGCCGCCGGCCGATGACCAAGGCCACCATCAAGCTGTTCGCGTCGCTCGGCGAGTACCTGCCGCCGGGCGCGAAGCAGAACGCCGTCGAGGTCCGCCTGGCCGAAGGGACCACGGTGGCCGGCGCGCTCGCCGACCTCGGCGTCCCGGAAGGGCTCTGCCATCTCGTGCTGGTCAACGGCATCTTCGTGCCGCCGGGCCAGCGCAAGAGCGCGACCATCGCCGAGGGCGACGTGCTCAGCGTGTGGCCCCCAGTGGCCGGGGGATGACGGCGCCGGGCGACCCGCACGTCAAGGACATGGCGACCACCTGGGAGGAGTTCCTTCGCCTCCTGCCGGTCGCTCTCGCGGGGTGGCCTTACCGCATCGAAGGCTTGGCGGTCGAAGTCGGCGCGCGCGCGCGCGGCGCCACCATCGCCGTCGACCCCTTGCCGCCGCGCCAGTTCGGCCCGGTGGCGATTCCGCGCTCGCGGGTCGTGCTCACCTTCCGCGGCCTAAACCAGGACGAGCGGGATGCCTTCCTGCGCCAGTTCGATCGCGCCTTCCAACGCGGCGGTGGCTGATTGCGCGCGCCGCCGCGGCGGCCGGCGCCCGGAGAGTCGCCGGAGAGTCGCCGGTGATTCCCCCCTTCCCTTTCGGTGAAAAAAACGGACAATAGCGGCCAGAAAAAAAAGGGCATTGCGAGGCCTAGCCCGATCGGCGCCGCCGGGGGGCGAACGCTGGCGTTTCAACAGGGAGACCGGACACATGCAAATATTCAAGGGACCAGGATTCAGTCGTCGCAATTTCCTTGCCGGCACCGGCGCGGCGGCGGTCGCGCTCAGCTTCGGCGGGCGGCTCGCCAAGGCGGACGGCGAGCTCAACGTCTACAACTGGGACACCTATATCGGCGACACCACCCTCGACACCTTCACCGAGAGCACCGGGATCGAGGTGCAGTACGATCTCTACGCCAACCTGGAGGAGATGTTCGCCAAGTTCCAGGCCGGCAATCCCGGCTACGA
>JAWWCG010000752.1:0-2175 GCA_033720555.1 Kiloniellales bacterium
CAAGGGCGCCGACGTCTGGGTGGTGGCGGCCTTTCCGGTCGCCGCCAGCGACGAATTGGTCCTGGTCACCAACCGCGGCCAGTTGATCCGCTGCCCGGTGCGCGACATCCGCATCGCCGGGCGCAGCACCCGCGGCGTGCGGGTGTTCCACGTCGACCAGGAGGAGCGCGTGGTCTCGGTCGCGCGCCTCGACGAGGTCGAGACCGCCGAGGGGGCGGAAGACGCGGACGACGAGGAAGACGCGGAAGATACAGCGGACATGGAAAACGCGGAGGACGCTGGCGACATTGGCGACGCCGGCGCCGCCCGCGCCGCGGACACGGAGGGAGAGGAGGACGCCTGATGGCTCGGCCGCCGCTCGTCGCGATCTATCCCGGCACCTTCGACCCGATCACCCTCGGCCACAGCGACATCATCAGCCGCGCCACCCGGGTCGCCGACCGCCTGGTGATCGGCGTCGCCAACAACCCGGGCAAGAGCCCGATGTTCGGTGTCGACGAGCGGGTCGAGCTGGTCCGCGAGGAGGTCGCCAACCTGAACACCAACGGCGCCGAGGTCAGCGTGCGCGCCTTCGGCAATCTGCTCATGCATTTCGCCGAGGAGGTCCACGCCTCGCTGATCATCCGCGGCCTGCGCGCGGTCTCCGACTTCGAGTACGAGTTCCAGATGGCCTCGATGAACGCCCGCCTCAACCCGCTGGTGGAGACCGTGTTCCTCACCGCCTCGGAGACCCATCAGTTCATTTCCTCCCAGTTGGTGAAGGAGATCGCCCGGCTCGGCGGCGACGTGCGCTCCTTCGTGAGTCCCCGAGTGGCGTTGCGGATCGCCGAGCGCCTGCAGGGCGACTGCTGACGGCGCACCGCGTCCCACGCTTCGGGTTGTCGCCATGATCCCGGTGCCCGACCCCCGCGAGGTGCTGCGAGGCTTCCTGGCCGACGCCGCCAGCAGCTTCGCGATCGGCGTGCCGGCGGCGGTGGCGGAGTTCATGCGCGCGCCCGCCGAGCCCGCCGCGCCGGCCGAGACAGCCGAGACAGACGGCGACGGTCTTTCGCTCGTCACGCCCCGGGGCGGCCTTCGCCTGGTGCCGCGCGCCGCCATGCGCCCGCTCGCCTGGGAGGCGCCGAGCCGGCGGCCCGAGCGCTGGCGCCACGGCGTGGTCTTCCTCCTGCCGGAGGCCGAGGCCGGGCCCGAGTCCGGCGTGGGCGGTCGGCGGGTCCTGAGCACCCTCGGTCCCGACGCCGGCGCGCTCGCCGCGGCGGACCGTGCGGCCGAGCTGTTCGACCTCGGGGTCGGCGCGCCCCACGTCGAGTTCTGCGTGCGGACCCGCGACCGCGCCTTGGCGGCGCGCCTGCGCGCCCATTGCGGCTTGGCCCTGACCGACTGGCCGGGCGAGCTGAGCGCCGCGCTGCTCGCCGCCGGCCCGGACCGGGTGGTCGCCTCGCGGCTCGGGCGGATCGAGGTGCGGGGCGCGATCCCGCGCGCGCACACGCCGCTCGGCCCCCACACCCACCTGTTCCCGGACCAGCGCGCCGCCGGGGCGGCAGATAGGCCGGGCGTCACGCCGGCCGAGGCGCCGGGCGACCCGGACGATCCGGCGGACCCAGAGATGGCGGCGCCGGCCGGCTGGCGGCCGTGCCTGGCGCTCTATCCGCCGCATCCCCAGTGCGACCTGGCCGGCGCGGCGATCCCCTTCGCGCGGGGCCGCCACGCCGCGTTTCAGGCCCTGCTGGCGGCCTGGGGCGCGCCGGACTACCTCGCGGCCAAGGCGCGCGCGCTCGAAGCCTTGCGGTCAGACTTGAACGCAGGCCGCGCAGCGGCGGGGGCTGGGGCCAGGGCAGGGCAGGCCAAGACCAGCACCGCCGCCCGCGCCGAAGAGGTGGCTGCCCGCCAGTGGCGCGCCGGCGCCTATGGGTGAAGCCGGCAAGCGCGGCCGACCGCTTGGCCCGGTCCGTTCGGTCGGCTGGGCCGCCGCGGTTGATTCTCGGCCATGACCGCCCTATGGTCGCCGCCGCCGCAGGCCGGTGCGGGCGCCGCCGGGGCCGGCCTGGCAGTGCGGCCTGGCAGTCCGGCGTGGCAGTGCGGGCGCGTAGCTCAGTGGTAGAGCACCTGACTTTTAATCAGGGTGTCGAAGGTTCGATCCCTTCCGCGCCTACCATCGGACCGAAGTCCTAGCCC
>JAWWCG010000753.1:0-2175 GCA_033720555.1 Kiloniellales bacterium
CCGGCGCCTTCGACGACCTCGATCGCGACGTCGCGCCCGTTGACGGCCCCGTCGCGTTGAACGAACTCGCCGACGACGCGGTTCAAATTGGCCCGCTGGGGATCCAGCCTCAGCCGCTGGGCCACGCCCAGAAGCTTCCGCTTCAGCGGCTTCTGGGCGTTGCCGCCCGCCTCGCCGCCGGCCGACCGTTCCAGCATCGCGACGGACGACTCGCGCATCAGCGCGGCCGCGCCGTCCGACAGATCGAGCCGCTGGCAGAGCCCGGCGAAGGCCTGGGCCATCGCGGTCATCTGCGCCGCCGTGGCCCGTCGCCGGTCCCGGGCCTTGGCCTCGGTCACGTCGACGAAGTGACAGTAGGTCAGGTCCTGGGCCGTGCTGCGCTCGATCATCATGACCCAGCGCTCGCCGCCGAGGCGCAGCTCGCAGGTACCCCCGCCGTGGCGGTGCCACTCGAGCCGGTCGCGGACCCAGGCCTCCTCGGAATAGAGCGTGTCGTCGCCGAGCAGCCGCTCGGCCATCGCCCGGCAGACCTCCTCGTAGGTCATGCCGGCGGCGAGCACGTCCGCCAGCTCGGGGAACAGACGTACGAACTCCGGGTTGGCCGCCAGCAAGCTGTCGCGATTGTCGAACACCATGGCGCCGAGCGGATAGTGCTGGATCGCCGCCAGCATGGTGCGCGCGCCGGCGGCTTCCGGAAGGACCGTCGCGCGGCGCACGCCGACGGCCGCGCTCTCGCCTTTCCATTTCGCGCCCAGGGCGTAGACGAGCTGCTTGACCTCCAGCGCGTGGAACGGCTTCTGCACGAAGAACAGGCGATCGGCCGGCGGCACCCGCAAAGAGATGTCCATCGGATGAACGTCGCAGTAGCCCGCCACCATGACGATCTGAATGCGCGGGTCCCACGCCCTGAGCTGCTCGGCGGTCTGCACCCAGTCCAGTCCCGGCGCGAGCTGCATGTCGATGAACGCGACGGCGAAGGGCCGCTCGTCGCCGAGGGCCTGGCGCACCGCCTGCACGCCCTCCCCGCCGTTGCGGTAGGCGACCAGGTCGATCTCGGGGTAGCCGTCGTGGTGGGCGGCGGCGGCGAACAGCTCGGCCTTGAGCCGGCCCAGAACGCCGCCGGCGGAGTGATCGGGTTGCGCGGCGAAGAGCTGGCGGAAATCCTCGACCGCTTCGCCGTCGTCGGCAAGAACCAGAACCCGAAGCGTCTCCCGATCGATCATCGTAAAAGCAAACTCGTCGCGATTATACCCTGAGCCGAATAACTCGGCCGGCTTGCCCCGGACCGGCCTATATCCTTTAGCCTATCCAAGTATCTTGTAGTAGTTGGAGGCGGCTTGTCAAATATGTAGGTTGTGTCGTTAACATTTCGCTGCCTTGCCGGGCCGAGCGCAACAGACCTGAGCGGCCGTCCCGCAATCCAAAAAAGCGGTTTTTCTGCCCCCTGAAAATAGATTCTTTCGACGATCCAGCGCCACGCGGCGATCCGGACGCGAAAATACACGTTTTAGCGAAATGCGGGAGATATGAAGCGCACTTCGTCCTTTCCGTAAAGCCTTATCTCGGTACCCCTCGCCCGTCGATCGACCGCCGGGCGCCGCCCGGCGGTCGGGGCAGAAAAGCCACCCTGATGAGTTGCAAGGAAAACCGCCGGGCATATCGCTAGGGGTCGAGGCGGCCGGCGGGCGAAGCGATCTCTGCCATAGCGCTTATTGCGAAAGTCATATCCCTGCCGCGGAGGCCCGACCGCCTTCCCAGGGCCCGTCACGGCGCCGCCGGAACGGCGCGATAGGCGCGAAAATGGCGCGACGCGTCCGGTCCCAGGTCGACCGGCTCGAGCCACGGCGGAACGCTGCCGCGGCGCAGCGCGGTGTCGAGCGTGTCCGGCGCGTCGCTGAGCCAGCCGTAGGTCGGCATGCCGGCGCAGGCCACGATCAGGTCGATCCCCCGTCGCTCGACGATCCGCCGGGCGGCCGCCAGGTCGGTCGCCGCGTAGATCCGGTAGGCGTCGATCTGGCCGGCCGCGTTGCGCGGATAGGGCGTGGTGACGACCCGGTGCGGCGTGTCGTACATCAGCCGCGGCCCGAGGTTGATGTTGGCGAGCACCGTGAGCGGCGCCGCGCCGAGGCCGTCCGGCCGGTTGAGCGCGCCGATCAGAGGGCCGATCCGGCAGGC
>JAWWCG010000754.1:0-2174 GCA_033720555.1 Kiloniellales bacterium
GGCTGAGTCCGGGCGGCGCAGCAAGGGAGGCTGTCATGAACGATGCGGCGGTTGCCGGTTCGAGGGCGCTGGCGGCGCGCTATTACACCGACCCGCAGGTCTTCTCGCGGATCTGCGAACGGCTGTTCTTCAGGACCTGGCAGTTCGCCTGCCACGAGAGCCGCATTCCGGAGCCGGGCGACTACCACGCCTTCTCGATCGCCGATCAGGACCTTTTCGTGGTCCGCGGCAACGACGGCACGATCCGCGGCTTCTATAACGTCTGCCAGCACCGCGCCCACGCCCTGGTCGAGGGCACCGGGCGGACGCGCCTGCTTACCTGCCCCTACCACGCCTGGTGCTACGGCCTCGACGGCAAGCTGCGCAACGCGCCGGGCACCCAGGGCCTGACCGGTTTCGACCGCTCGTCGATCGCCTTGCAGGGCGTCGCGAGCGAGGTCTTCTGCGGCTTCGTCTTCGTCAATCTGGACCCGGCGGCGGCGCCCATGGCGGCGCAGTTCCCGGACGTCGAGCGCGACATTCGCCGCCTGTGCCCCGACATCGAGGACCGCGCCTTCGCCCACGAGCACGAGGCGCCGGAGCCCTGCAACTGGCTGGTGGCGGTCGAGAACTACAACGAGTGCTATCACTGCAAGACCGTCCACCGGACCTTCGCCAGCGGCGTCATCGATCCCGAGAGCTACAACATCCGCCCGGTGCCCGGCGCCAAGAGCCTGCACCACACGGCCAAGGCCCAGTCGGGCGAGTCCGCCTGGTACGACACCTCGGGATCCGACTACGGCTCGTTCTTCCTGTGGCCCGCCTTCAGCCTGCAGCTCTATCCCTCGGGCCTGGTCAACAGCTATCACTGGCGCCCCCTATCGGTGGACGAAACCCTGGTCTATCGTGGCTGGTACTCGCGCGACGGAGTGGTCGACGACGGCCTGCAAAAGGTGATCGACCTCGACCGCGACACGACCTTCGCCGAGGACCTGGCCCTGGTGGCGAGCGTGCAGCGGGGCCTGCGATCGAAGGGCTATCGGCCGGGGCCGCTGGTGGTCAACCCGGACGAGGGGATCGACTCCGAGCACTCGGTCGCCCAGCTTCACGGATGGCTAAGGGAGGCCGTCGATGGCTAATCCGCCCAAGACCATGCGCGCGGTCGAGCTCACCGGACACGGCGGGCTCGACAAGCTCGCCTACCGCGAGGATCGCCCGGTGCCGACTCCGGGCCCGGACCAGGTCCTGATCAAGGTCCACGCCTGCGGCCTCAACAACACCGACGTCAACACCCGCACCGCCTGGTATTCGAAGGGCGTCTCCGAGGCGACGACCGGCGGCGCGCTCGCCGGGGCGGCCCAGGACGACGCCGCCTGGGGCGGCGCGCCGCTCACCTTCCCGCGCATCCAGGGCGCCGACGTCTGCGGCACGGTGACGGCGGCGGGCGGCGCCGAGGGCAGCGGCCTGATCGGCCGGCGCGTGCTGATCGACCCCTGGTTCCGCGACCCGGAGCAGCCGCTCGACCTCGACCGGGCGCGCTACTTCGGCTCGGAATGCGACGGCGGCTTCGCCGACTACACCACGGCCCCCGTCCGCAACGTGCACCCGGTCGAGAGCGGCCTGTCCGCCGCCGAGCTGGCGACCTTCGCGACCTCCTACGTGACCGCCGAGAACATGCTGAACCGCGCCGGCGTCGCCGGCGACGACGTCGTGCTGATTCCCGGCGCCTCAGGCGGAGTCGGCTCCGCCCTGATCCAGCTCGCCAAGCGGCGCGGCGCCCGGGTCATCGCCCTGTGCGGCGAGGCCAAGGCGGCGGCGGTGGCCGAGCTCGGCGCGGACGCCGTCCTGCCCCGCGCGCCGGCGGACCTCAAGGCGGCCCTGCGCCAGGCGACCGGCCGGGAGACGGTGACCGTGGTCGCCGACGTGGTCGGCGGCGCGCTGTGGCCGCAGCTCATCGACGTGCTCGCCCGGGCCGGACGCTACACCTGCGCCGGCGCCATCGCCGGGCCGATCGTCGAGCTCGACCTCAGAACCTTCTATCTGCGCGACCTGACCTTCACCGGCGCCACCATCGTGCCGCCCGGCGTGTTCGCCGACCTGGTCGGCTACATCGAGCGCGGCGAGATCCGCCCGCTGCTGGCGAAGATCCATCCGCTCAAGGAGCTGGCCGCGGCGCAGGAGGCCTTCCTGGCCAA
>JAWWCG010000755.1:0-2163 GCA_033720555.1 Kiloniellales bacterium
ACCGATGCAGGCATGATCGGCAACAAACTCGGTCCCGACGAGGCGCTGCGCTTCGCAAAGGGCGAGAAGGTCATCTCTTCGACCGGCCTGCCGGCGCGCCTGATCCGCCCGCTCGACTTCCTCGTCGTCGCGGACCATGCGGAGAACCTGGGCCTCGCCCCGATGATTGAGGAGTCGAACCTGGAGCTGCTTCGCGATCCGCAGGGCAGGGAGTACCACGACCTCGTCAAGTCAGGGCAAGGCTGGGAGGCCTACCAGATCTGGAAGCGATCGGGCGCGGCGCTCGAAGACTCGATGCCGAACCCGAAGTTGCAGGCGCAGATGTGGAACCGGATCATCGACGCGGTCGACCGCCACAACCAGCCCGGGCTGTTCACGGCGTTCCATGGCTTCGAGTGGACCTCGACGCCCGACCTGAAGAACCTTCACCGGGTCGTCATCTTCCGCGACGGCGCTGCAGAGGCGCGCCAAGTCATTCCGCTCAGCATCTTCGACACGACCGACCCGGAGGATCTCTGGGACTACTTGACGATGTACGAGGATAAGACCGGTGGCAGCGCGCTCGCCATTCCGCACAACGGCAATCTCAGCCAAGGGCTCATGTTCGCGGTAGAGCGAATGAACGGCGAGCCGATCGACGCCGACTACGCCGAGCGGCGAATGCGGTGGGAGCCGATCTACGAGGTCACGCAGATGAAGGGCGACGGTGAGGCACACCCGATGCTCTCCCCCGACGACGAATTTGCGGATTACTACACCTGGGACAAAGGCGATTTCGGGCTTAATGCGAAGGAGCCGGAGATGCTGCCGCACGAGTATGCCCGGAGCGCGTTGATGCTGGGACTCGAGCAGGCCGAGACGCTTGGGGCGAATCCGTTCAAGTTCGGCATGATCGGCTCGACCGACAGCCATACCTCCCTCTCGACCACGCGCGAAGAGAACTATTTCGGAAAGTTCTCCGGGACTGAGCCGGCGACTGACGCGCGCTACACCGATCTCGTCAGCCAGGACCTACGCGAGAATGGCGACGGCTCCTTGAACGTCTACCACTGGGAGACGCTCGCCTCGGGCCTCGCCGGTGTCTGGGCGCGCGAGAACACGCGCGAGGCGATCTGGGACGCGATGGCCCGCAAGGAGGTTTATGCCACCACGGGCGGTCGCATGCTGGTGCGCGTGTTCGCAGGCTGGGACTTCGAGCCAGCCGAGGTCCACCGCCCCGATTTCGCGCGCCAAGGCTATCAGCGTGGCGTCCCGATGGGGGGCGACTTGAATGCGGCGCCCGAAGACGCCGCGCCCCGCTTCATGATCCGTGTTCTCCGCGATCCGGACGGCGCCAATATTGACCGCATCCAGATGGTGAAGGGTTGGCTCGACGCAAACGGAGAGGCGCAAGAGAAAGTCTTCGACGTCGCGTGCGCCGGTCGCGAGATCGTCGACGGCCGCTGTGACGGTGCCGTCGGGGACACCGTGGACGTCGCCAACGCGACCTACACGAACACGATCGGGAGGGCTGTCCTCGGCGCCTTCTGGGAGGATCCCGAGTTCGATCCTGCACAGCGCGCCTTTTACTATGTGCGCGTCCTCGAGATTCCGACACCGACCTGGATCGCCTACGACGAAAAGGTTTTCGGAAGGCGTGACGCGCCCGACGAGGCGCTTCGCAAGCATCAAGAGCGCGCCTACACTTCGCCGATCTGGTACTCCCCCCAGGGCTAACGGCACAGTCTTTTCGCCGTCTGCCCCTTTATGGCTATCGAGAGATTCCGGGATGAGGGCAAAGGATCGCGGTTTCGGCGTAAGACAGTGTCTCGCAGGAATCGTGCTTGCCGTCGGGTCGATATGGGCGAGCGAGGGCCTCGGCCAGGAACCGGTGGAAGAGACCCCGGAGGAGGCGGAAGCCTCGCGGGCACGTAGCGATCTCGGCACGGGTTTGCTATCGGGGCCCCGTTGGTCGCCTGACCCCCTGACGGGCGACTGGTTCGGCGCCCGTTCCTGGCTCGCCGATCGCGGCCTCACCATCGGCATCAATCTCGTCGACACCTATCAGGGCGTGGTCGAGGGCGGCCGTGACGAGGATTGGGACAACGGCGGCTCCCTCTATATCGAATCCCAGTTCAACACGGAGAAGGCGGGCTTGTGGCCAGGCGGCTTCCTCGATTTCCG
>JAWWCG010000756.1:0-2157 GCA_033720555.1 Kiloniellales bacterium
CCGCGTCGTTGCGCGGCTCGCCCGATGCCCCCGCATCGCGCTTCGCCCCGCGCCTAGCGGGTGCATCCAGCCCAGAGCCAACAGCGTTGATTCAATCTGGTCGGGTACTGCTCTAGCCGAGGTAGCGGGCGATGATGCCGGCCATGGCTTCCGAGCTGAAGACCGGCGGCAGGATGGTGAGCAGTTCGCCGTCGGGTCCCATGAGGTAGATGTAGGAGCCGTGACTGATCACCGGCGTGCCCTTCCAGGATTCGCCCATGGGCTTGGCGCTGACCTTGTAGGACGTCATCGCCGCCGCGACCGCCTCGGGCGCGCCGGTGAGGCCGAGAAGCCGGGGATGGATCGTCGGCACATAGGCCGCCAGGGCCTCGGGCGTGTCGTTCTCCGGATCGACCGTGATCAAGATGGGCTGCACCCGCTCGCCGCGCTCGCCGAGCAGATCGACGGCCTGCGTCATGCGCTTCAGGCCCACCGGGCAGATGCTGTCGCATTGGGCGTAGCCGAAGAAGATCAGCATGAAGCGGCCGCGGAAATCGGCGTCGGTGACGGCCTTGCCGGTCTGATCCACCAAGGCGAAGTCCCCGCCGATGTCGACGGGAAAAGGCTCCGCGGCGGCGCCGGCCAGCGCGTCCGCGCTCTCCGCCGGCTGGGCCGCGCCGGCTTGCCCGCTGTCGTGTCCGCTCTCGTGCCCGCTCTCGTGGTTGTGCTGCTCGTGGCCGAGGGCCGGCCCCGGGCCCAGCGCCATGGCCCCGACGGCCCACAGCAGAGTGAGCGCCGCACAAGCTGCACGGACTGCACGGACTGCGGCGACACGGCCAGCCCGGACGCCCATGAACACGATCCCCGCTACTGGTTCGCTTCGAAATAGGCCTTATCGGCGGCTTCGCCAAGGCCGAACACGCCGCCTTCCTCGATCAGTCGCCGAACCTCGGGATCGTTGCGGAACCACTGCTTGGCCTGCGGGCTGTCCGGGGCGACGCCGTTCTTCGCCGCCCACTGCTCGGTGAAACGGTTGGCGCGGCGCCAATCGCCGTCGGGCGCCTTGCGCACGAACTGCAGCGCGAAGATGCGATAGCCCCGGTTGGTCGTGAACAGACCGTCGACGGTCACCTTCTGGCCGCAGAAGTCCCGGAGCTCCCAGGTGGCTCCGGTGAACGGCGTGAAGTTCTTGCTCGCCAAGTGCAGGACGCCTTGATCGTCGAGCAGGCCGAGCTGGCGGCTGCCGTCGCCGCAGTTGGCCGGGCAATCGCCGGTCAGCTCGCACAGCACGTCCACCACGGTGGCGTCGAAGCGGGCGACCTCCTCGCCCGGCAGGCCCCACTCCTGGGCCGCCTGGAGCGGCGGCGCGGCGAACAAGGCGAGCGCCAGGGCGCCGAGCGCGAGAATCCGAGTCATGGTCCTACTCCCCGAACGGCTGGATGCCGTAGTCGTCGTGATTGACGGTGACGATGCCCTCGTCGTTCACCACCTCGTCGATCAGGAGGTAGTTGATGCCGTCGCGCTCGTAGAGGTCGCCGTCGACGGTGACCCGGTGGGTCTGAATCTCGAGGATCGCCGGATTGGCCACGTTGGTGGTGTCGTCGCCGACCTTGAGGACCATGTAGACCTCGCCGTCGTCGCCGAGCACGCCGACCGGAATCCCGCCGGCGGCGCACCAGATGGCGCATTGGTGGTGGGTGGTGCCTTGGGCGAGCATGATCTCCGAGATGTAGCACCAGGTGTCGATCACCTCGCCGGTCACCTGGACCCGCTGGGGCGTGGCCGCCGCCGCCGGTAGGCCGAGCGCCGCCAGCACCAGCCCGGTCGCCAGCATTCGTGTCACTTGCCTCATCGATCTGTCCTCATGATCTGTCGTTTCTGGGCGGACCTGATCTGTCGTTTCTGGGCGGACCGCGCGCGCATCGGCGCGAAGGCCCGGCCGCTAGGCCGTGGGGCCCGGGCCGATGGGCCGGACCGACCGCATAGTCGGTCGAGACCGGGGCTCCCGGCAAATAACATCGGTACACGAAAACTTTAGCGGCCGGCCCGCGCCGGGAGAGCCCTGGGCGCATGGCGGGAGCGCCACGAGCGCGCAGCGGGCGCATGGCGGGAGCGGCGCTTGACCTTCGCGCCGCCCTGGGCCACAAGGCGCGAGCGACATCCTACGGTCTGGCTACA
>JAWWCG010000757.1:0-2156 GCA_033720555.1 Kiloniellales bacterium
AAGAAGGGCCTCGAGTTCGCCGACATCGGCTACGTCCTGGTCTCCGGCCAGGTGGCGCTCGCCGGCCCCGGCGACGAGCTGCTGCAGGACGAGCGGGTCGGCCGCCTATTCCTGGGAGGTTAGGGCCGGGGAGGTTGGCTCCCGGGAGGTTAGGTCCTGGGCGGCTAGGCCACGGCACCCGGCGCCCCCGCCGCCGCTAGACCACCTTCCCGTCGTGGCCGACCACCGGCATCTTGCCGCGCGCGGCGGCGACGCTCTCGGGCTCGTAGAACTCGTTCGTGTCCTTGTCATTCTCGCGAAGCGGCGCCGACTGGCCGAAGCGGTCGAGCGCGCTCTGGTGAAGCATTTCGTTGACGTAGTGGTGGCCGGGCGCGGGCGCGTTGAAGCGCTTGAGGGTCCGCGACACCCAGTCCGCGTTGCCGCCCAGCACCCTTTGGTAGGGCGCCACCCGACTGAACGCATAGATCCTGGAGCGGCTCTCGTAGATCGTTCCCATGGCGTGGGGCTTGATCCACGACTTGATGAAGCCGGCGTCGAATTCCAGGGGCGTGTGGGCGCGGACCCGCTTGATCATCCAGTCCAGCGCCACGTCCGACAGTCCCCTGTCCGGGTAGCCACCGCCCACGTTCGAATGGACGCCGGGAAACCACACCTGCTCGACCACCTGGCCGGGGACCTCTTCTTCGGCCTCCCAAAGCGTCGGCGCGAACGGCCCGCGCTTCTCGTCGATGGCGAGGGCGTGAAGCCCGCAGGCCACATCCTTGCCGAGGGTGGTGTCGTGGAACTGGTAGCGTTTCGCGCTCATCCATTTCAGCTGCTCGATGGGAACGCCGAGCGCGCCCACGGTGTCCCACACGCCGATGCAGCGGATGGCGACGGGATGTCGGGCCAGGGCGCGCATGCCGGCCAAGTTCGCCATGTCGCGCAAGGCCGGAGGCGTGCGGTACATCTCCCAGGCCTCGTCCATGCTGCCCATGGTCTTGCGATCGAGCAGGCCGGTCGCCCCGATGAACCCCGCCAGGCTGCGCGCGGTGAAGGCGCCCCGGGAAAAGCCGAAGATGTAGATCTCGTCGCCCGGTTCGTAGTTGTTGGCGAGAAACCGGTATCCGTCCTGCACGTTGTCGTCCAGGCCGCGGCCGAACGCGCCGCCGTTCAGCCTGTCGAGCGGCCCGCCGGTCCCTACGCCCTTGTCGTAGAACGAAATCTGCTCCGTGCCGTCGGCCGCGGTATGGCGCACGGCCCGCATGATCTTGACGACGTTGGTCGAGCGTATGTTGTCGGCGGGCCTGTTCCAGGTGCCGTCGAGACACACGACGATGCGCTTAGCCACGTCCCTGCCCTCCTGGACCTCGTAGTGACCGGGGGGGACGGTCTGTCTGATGAGTCGAGAACGTTCTGGCGGAGCCGGTCGGACCCGCGTCGCGGTCGTCCGGCCGTTGCAACGCTAAATCCTAGTCTATCGGCGGATAATTTCAATCAAAGGTTTGCGCACCGCGCCACCGCGCCGATAGGCCGCGAGCGCCGCGCGGTCACGGGCGTTTGGCGATGGCGTCGATCTCGACCAGCGCCCCGCGGGCGAGCGCGGTCACGCCGATGCAGGTCCGCGCCGGCAGCCGGTCGGCGGGGAAATAGCCGCGGTAGAGCGCGTTCATGGCCTCGTAGTCCCGCGCGAACTCGGTGAGGAAGACGCGCACCGCCACCACGTGCTCCAGCCCGAGGCCGAGGTTCTCCAGCACGAGCGCCAGGTTGTCGAGGGTGCGCCGGGTCTGGGCCTCGATGCCGTCGGGCAGCGGGCGATCGTCGTCCGCCGGGTCGTTCGGGATCTGGCCGGTCAGGAACACCCAGCCGTCGGCCTCGACCGCGTGGCTGTAGGGCGCGACCGGCTTGGCGGCCCGGTCGAAGAGGTGGAAGAGCGCGCTGGTCATGAACGTGGTCCCCTTTGCTGAGCGTATGGCACGATGGTTGGGCCGAGCGAACCGCCGGCGCGAGAGTTGCGGCCGCCCCGCCCCGGCCCTTAGACCAGAGGTCCGCGCCGCGTTCTCGGGACCGCGCCCGCCAGGCCCACCAGGCCCGCCATGACTGAGACCTCCGCCCGCCCCATCGCCTTCCTCGGCCTCGGCCTCATGGGCCGGCCGATGGCGGCCAAGCTGATCGCC
>JAWWCG010000758.1:0-2153 GCA_033720555.1 Kiloniellales bacterium
GGCGCGCCTAGACTTGCCAGAACCACTTGGCGCACTCCCGCGCGCGATCGGCCTCGCTGAGGCCGACGTCGGCCAGCAGTCGGGCGTCCAGGCCCCGCAAGTGGCGTCGCGTCTTGCGCCGCAGGCGCCAGGTCCGGAGGATCGCCAGGCTCGGCCGGCGGGGCGAGACGAAGGTGGGTTGCGTCAGTTCGTACATGCCGCAAGTTTGCCCGCAGGGAATCGGCGAAGTTACGGCGGCGGCCGAAGCATCCGACCGCGCAATGGGTTAAGGTGAGCCGATTCAGTCCGGGTTCGGGCCGGGAGTTCCGATATGGCCAGCACCGCGAAGTTCGCCACCGTCGCCGCCCTCGTCGGCGATCCGGCGCGCGCCGGCATGCTCCACGCGCTGATGGACGGCCGCGCCTTGACCGCCTCGGAGCTGGCGCGCGCCGCCGGCGTCGCCCCGCAGACCGCGAGCGGCCACCTCGCCCGCATGGTCGAGGCCGGTCTGCTCGCGGTTCGCAAGCAGGGCCGCCACCGCTATCACTGCATCGCCTCGCCGTCGGTCGCCCGCATGATGGAAAGCATCATGCTGGTGGCGGCGGACCTGGAGACCGGCCGACCCGCCATGTTCGTCGGTCCGCGCGACGAGGCGGTGCGCGCGGCGCGCACCTGCTACGACCATCTGGCCGGCCGTCTCGGCGTCGGCCTGGCCGATGCCCTGGTGGCCGGCGGCCACACCGAGCTGTCGGAGGACGGCGGGGTGGTGAGCGAGAGCGGCTTCGCCCTGTTCGCTCGGGTGGGCATCGACGTCGCGCCCTTGCTGGCCAGCCGCGACAAGCGTTCGGCGCGGATTCTCTGCCGGCCCTGCCTCGACTGGAGCGAGCGCCGCCCGCACCTGGCCGGCGCCGTCGGGGCGGCGCTCTGCAGCCATAGCCTGGCCGAGGGCTGGGTGCGGCGGGTGCGCGAATCCCGCGCCGTCGCCGTCACGCCGAAGGGCCAGCAGATCTTTCGCGAGGCCTTCGGCCTGAGGCCGCTGTGAGGGCCGATTAGGACGGGAGGTCGCGGAGGCGCCGGTTGTCCGGGTCGTAGGGCGGCCGGTCCAGCACTTCGGCGGCCACCGTTTCCCCGAGGATCAGGACGGAAAACCCGCCGGCGGCGCGATCGGCCGCCGCGCTCAGATAGGCGAGGGCGAGGGGCCGGCCGACCCGGTGCCCGTAGGCGCCCGAGGTGACCATGCCGACCGGCCGGTCCCCTTGCAGCACGGTATGGCCGCCGAAGGGATCGGGGCCGTCGCCCGCCAGGCCGAGCAGGACCATGGACCAGCGCTCGGGCGCGCGGGCGCGGGCGAGCAGGGCGTCGCGGCCGACGAAGTCGCGGCCCTCGGTCCGCACCAGCCGATCGAGGCCGGCCTCGAGCGGCGTGCGCTCGCTGGTCAGGTCCGCCCCCCAGGCGCGGTAGCCCTTCTCGAGCCTGAGGGCGTTCATGGCGAAGGCGCCGAACAGGCCGGCCTCGAAGCGCCGGCCCGCTTGCATCAGGGCGGCGAGGAGCTCGCCCTGCCGGTCCATGGCATGATGCAGCTCCCAGCCCAGCTCGCCGACGTAGGAGACGCGCAGCGCCAGCACCGGCACGCCGGCGACGGCGATCTCGCGCGCCGTCAGCCAGGGGAAGCCGGCGTTGCCCAGGTCATGGTCGCTGAGCGCGGCGAGCAGGTCCCGCGCCCGGGGCCCCATGACGGCCAGCACGCCGCGCGCTGCCTTCACGTCGTCGATCGCCAGCCGGGCGAAGGGCGCGGCGCGGGTGCGCAGCAGGTCGAGGTCCGAGCGCTCGGCGGCCGCGGCGCTCACGAGGTAGTAGCGCTCCGCGGCCGTGCGGGTGACGGTGAACTCGCTCAAGACCCCGCCGCCCGGCGCCAGCGCGTGGGTGAGGGCGACGGCGCCGCTCCGCGCCGGCGGCGGGTTGGCGCCCAGGCCGGCGAGAAATTCGGCGGCGTCCGGGCCGCTCACCTCGACCTTGGAGAAGGCGCTCAGGTCGGCCAGCGCCACCTGGTCGCGAACCGCGGCGCACTCCGCGGCGACCGGCGCGAACCAGTCGGCGCGGCGGAAGCTCAGCTCCGCCTCGCGCGGCGCGCGCCTAGGTGTCGTGGGCCAAGGCGTCGTAGGCCGGGCGAACCA
>JAWWCG010000759.1:0-2150 GCA_033720555.1 Kiloniellales bacterium
AGCACCACCCCGTTGTCGACCGCCAGCAGCTCGGCCTCCACCTCGCTCTCCTCGCCGGTCTCGGGGTGGCTGCGCACCACCCACACCGGGCCGCCGACCGACTTCTCCAGGATCCGCTGCGGCGACAGCAAGTCGAAGACGAAGCTCTGCTCCAGCACGCTCAGGCCCTCGCCGGCGAGGGCGAGGCTCTCCGCCCTGAGCGCCGGGCTGACGTCGGCGAGCGCCAGGACGCTCTCGCCGGCCTCGAAGTCGAGCCGGCGGACGTCGCGCACCAGGCCCAGGCCGCGGTTGTAGATGGTGACGGTGAGGGCCGTGCGGCTGTCCGCCGCGACCTCCCGCTCCGCCGCCCCGGCTGCAGTTTCGGCCAGCGATCCCGCCGCCGATCCGCCCAGCAGCGCCCCGGCCAGGGCCAGGCTCGCCCAGACTACGGGGTTTCGTGCAATCCGCCGCTTCATATGTCGTCCTCCTGACGCCATGGGGTTCATGCCGTGTCCCGCCGCTAGCGTTCCGCCGGCCGGCGCGCCTTGAGCGCCGCGGTCAGCGTGCCGTCGTCGAGATAGTCCAGCTCGCCGCCGACCGGCACGCCGTGGGCCAGGCGGCTCACGGTGACGCCGTGCCCGGCCAGCCGCTCGCCGAGGTAATGGCTGGTGGTCTGGCCGTCGACGGTGGCGCTCAAGGCGAGGATCACCTCGCGCACCGCCGGGTCGCGGGCCCGCGCCGCCAGGTCGTCCACCCGGAGCTGCTCCGGGCCGCGGCCGTCGAGCGCCGAGAGCGTGCCGCCGAGCACGTGATAGCGGCCGGAAAACGCGCCGCTGCGCTCGATCGCCCAGAGGTCGGCGACCTCCTCGACGACGCAGAGCAGCGAGGGATCGCGCCGCTCGTCGCGGCACACGGCGCAGGGGTCCTGGGTGTCCAAATTGCCGCAGCGGCTGCAGGTGCGAATCGCCTCGGCCGTCGCAGTGAGCGCCGCGGCGAGCGGCAGCAAGAGCGACTCGCGCTTCTTGATCAGGTGCAGGACGGCGCGCCGCGCCGAGCGCGGCCCGAGGCCGGGCAGGCGCGCCAACAGCTCGATCAGGCGGTCGATCTCGGAAACGGCCATCGCGCCGGCAGGGTCTCGATCGGATCCCGGCGCGCTAGAACGGCAGCTGCAGGCCGGGCGGCAACTCCAGGCCGCCGGTCAGCTTCTGCATCTCCTCCTGGACCCGCGCCTCGACCTTGGCCTTGGCGTCGTTGGCGGCGGCCATGATCAGGTCCTCCAGCACCTCGATGTCGTTGGGGTCGGCGAGGGAGGGGTCGATCTTGACGCCGCGCAGCTCGCCCTTGCCGCTCATGGTCACCTGGACCATGCCGCCGCCGGCGGCGCCGGAGACCTCCATCTCGGCCAGCTGCGCCTGCAGTTCCGCCATCTTGGTCTGCATCTGCTGGGCCTGCTTCATGATCTGGCCGATGTTCTTCATCGCTGTCTCTCGTCCTCTCGTGCCGCGTTGGCCGCATTTGCCGGGGCCGGCCCGGCGTCGTTCCCGCCCGAGCCGTGCCCGCCGGAGCCACCCTCATCCATATTGTCGCCGTCACTATCGCCGCCCTCGCCCGTGACGCCGTCGCCGGCGGTCTCGCGCACCGCGACGATCTTCGCGCCGGGGAACAAGGTCATGGCCTCCTGCACCAGGGGATCGGCGGCGACGGCTTCCAGGCGCTCGGCCTCGCGGGCCCGGCGCTGCTCGCGCAGGCTGGCCGCGCCGGGCTCGCTCGAGACGCCGACCATCCAGCGCCGGCCCGTCCACTCCTGGAGCACCCGCCCGAGGCGGCCGGCCAGGTCGCCGGGCGCGCCGGGGCCCGGCCGAAACTCGATCACGCCGGGCTCGAAGCGCACTAGATGGACATCGCCTTCCAGGTGGCTGGCGAGGATGCCTTCCTTGCGCGCCCGCGCCAGGGCGACCAGCTCCGGGAAACTCTGGGGCGCCGGCAGGGCGCTTTCCTGGGCCGCGGCGTGCGGCGCCGCGTGGCCTTCCGTGAGCGGCTGGGCGATCGACCGGGCGACCGACTGGGCGCGCGGCTGGGCGCCCGCGCCGCCGCTCTCCGGCGCCGTCGTCGCCGCCGCCACCGCCCGCGGCCCGGCCCCATCCCCGGCCCCATCCCCGGCCCCCGGGTGA
>JAWWCG010000760.1:0-2148 GCA_033720555.1 Kiloniellales bacterium
CGCGCGTAAGTCATTGGGGTCGCGGTCGACGCAGGGGCTCGCCCCGCGCCCGCGCAAACCGGTCGCAGGAACAGGGGCGGGGCCAAGAAGTCATGAAAATCGCGGTCGTCGGCGGCGGCATATCCGGCCTCGGGGCGGCTTGGCTGCTCGCCAGACAGCATGACGTTACCCTTTTCGAGGCCGGCGCCACCCTCGGCGGGCACTCCAACACGGTCGAGCTCCGCCTGGACGGCCGGCCCGTGGCGGTCGACACCGGCTTCATCGTCTACAACGAGCACACTTACCCGAACCTGACGCGGCTGTTCGACGCGCTAGGCGTCGAGACGGTCGCCAGCGACATGTCGTTTGCGGTATCTCTCGACGCGGGCGCGTTCGAGTACGCCGGCGACGCCCGCGGGGTCCTCGCCCAGCCGGTCAATCTGGTGCGGCCGGAGTTCTGGCGCCTGTTCGGCGAGATGATGCGCTTTTACCGGGAGGCGCCGCACTTGGCCGAGCGCTACGATTTGGAGGCGCTCACCCTGGGCCAGCTCCTCAGCGCCGGCGGCTATTCGGACCTCTTCGCCCGCCGTCACATCCTGCCGATGGCGGCGGCGATCTGGTCCTCGACCCTGGACGAGATCCTCGACTTTCCGGCCCGCAGCTTCGTGCAGTTCTTCGACAACCACGGCCTCTTCAGCCTGGGCGAACGGCCGCAGTGGCGCAGCGTCCTGGGCGGCAGCCGACGCTACGTGGCGGCGCTCTCCCGCCCGTTTCGAGACCGCGTGCGTCTCGCCGCGCCGATCGAGGGGCTGCGACGGACGTCGCGGGCCGCGCGTCTTCGCGACGCGTCGGGCGCGGAGCACGACTTCGACCAAGTCGTCCTGGCGACCCACGCCGATCAGGCCCTGAGGATCCTGGGGGAAGGTGCGAGCCCCGCCGAGCGCGAGGTCCTGGGCGCGTTCCGCTACCGGGCGAACCGCGCGGTCCTCCATCGCGATCCCACACTGATGCCGCGCCGCCGCCGCGTCTGGGCGAGCTGGAATTACCTGGGCGAAGGCGACGGCGAGGCCGGCGGCCGGATCTCGGTGAGCTATTGGATGAACCGCCTGCAACGGCTGGAGACCCGGCGCGACGTCTTCGTCACGCTCAATCCGCTCCGCGAGCCCGCACCGCGCCTGACTCACGGCGAGTTCCTCTATCATCACCCGCAGTTCGACCGGCCGGCGCTCGACGCCCAGCGGCGGCTGCCCGACATCCAGGGCCTCGCCCGCGTGTGGTTCTGCGGCAGCTACTGCGGCTACGGCTTTCACGAGGACGGCCTGCAGGCGGGCTTCGCGGTCGCGGCGGCCTTGGGCGCGCCGGCCCCCTGGGCGTCGGAGGTGAGGCCGATGAGCCCGGCGTGGCGCGCGGCGGCGCCGAGCGTGGCCGCCGTGGCGGCCGAATAGCGACGGCGCCGAGGGAGCCCGCATGACCATGAGCGCCGCCGCGAGCCGGTCCTGTCTCTACTTCGGCCGGGTGATGCACAAGCGTCTGCGGCCGTTTCGCCATCGGCTCGACTACCGGGTCTTCTCCCTCTACCTGGATCTCGACGAGCTGCCGGCCCTGGCGCGGCGGCTTCGCCTGTTCTCCCACAATCGCTGGAACCTGTTCGCCTTCCAGGACCGCGATCACGGCGCGCGCGACGGCGCCCCCTTGCGGGCGTGGATCGACGGCCGCCTCGCCGAGGCCGGCATCGACCTCGAGGGCGGCGCGGTGCGGCTGCTGTGCTTTCCGCGGGTGCTCGGCTACGTCTTCAATCCGCTCACCATCTGGTTTTGCCACCACCGCAGCGGCCGCCTGGCGGCGGTGCTCTACGAGGTCCGCAACACCTTCGGCGAAAAGCACGGCTATCTCATCCCGGTCGATCCGGCGCGCGCGCCCGGCGCCCCCATCCTGCAGAGCTGCGACAAGGCCTTCTACGTCTCGCCGTTCATCGCCATGAACGCGACCTACCACTTCCGTCTCGCCGAGCCGGACGATCGCCTGGCTGTCTTGATTCGCCAATGGACGCCCGAGGGCGAGCTGCTGATCGCGTCGCAGACCGGACAGCGCCGGCCGCTCACCGACGCGCGCCTCGCGGGCGCCTTTTTCGCGTACCCGCTGATGACGCTCAAGGTGATCGGCGCGATC
>JAWWCG010000761.1:0-2147 GCA_033720555.1 Kiloniellales bacterium
AGCCAGGACGCCGCGCGCGTTGAGCCGCCCGAACGACCGTGGGGCGAGCGCCGGAGGGGGCTCCATCCCTGCCCGCGCCTCAGGGCTTCAGGCGGTAGCCGGCGGCGATCATGCGATGGACCAGCGTCCACAGCGCGGCGTTGGCGGTCAGCACGACCAGGGCGCCGACCCACAGCGCGCCGTCGGCGTGGCCGATGAAGCCGTAGCGGAATCCGTCGATCAGATAGAAGAACGGATTGAGCAGCGCGATCAGGTGCCAATCGGCCGGCAGCCGCTCGATGGAATAGAAGGTGCCGGAGAGGAACGACAGCGGCGTGATGACGAAATTGGTCACCGCGGCGATATGGTCGAACTTCTCCGACCAGATGCCGCCGACCACGCCGAGCAGCGCCAGCATGAGCGAGGCGTTGACCGCGTGGAAGACGACGAACACCGGGTCGTAGACGCCGATCGGGATGAAGATCCACATGCCCAGGCCGACCGCCAGGCCGACGATCAGGCCGCGCGACACGCCGCCCAGCGCCAAGCCGAGGGCCTGCTCGCCGGGAGACAGCGGCGGCATCAGAAGATCGACGATGTTGCCCTGGATCTTGGAGATCACCAGCGAGGACGAGGTGTTGGCGAAGGAGTTCTGAAGGATCGCCATCATGATCAGCCCGGGGGTCAGAAACTCGGCGAAGCTGACGCTGCCGAGCGTCTGCACCGTGCGCCCCAGGGCGAGGGTGAAGATCGCCAGAAACAGCAGGCTGGTGATGACCGGCGCCAGGATGGTCTGGGTGGCGACGTTGAGGAACCGGCGCACCTCCTTCAAATAAAGGGTCCACAGGCCGCGCCAGTTGACGGCGCCGAGCTGGCGCGCCTGGGGCCGTCCCGGCGCCGCGAGCTGGGGCCCCGAGGGCGCGTCGGGCGCGGGCGGGGATGACGCGAGGGGATCCATGCCCGATGACATACGCGCCGCGGCCCGCGCCCGCAAGCCGCCAGGGCGGACGGAAGGGCCCCGCGCGGGGCGCTGACCGCGCCCACGGGCCGGGGCGTCAGTAGGCGCGCGCCCAGTCCGGCCGCAGCGGAATCCGGCCCGCGCGCGCCGCCGCGAGCGCCTGCAGGAGCCGCTCCCGGTCCTTCGGCAGGGTGCCGGCGAGCGGCAGGGCGTTGGACGCGTGGTTGGAGCGGAAGATGACCGGGCCGGGCGGGTCCAATTGGGCGATCAGGCGCGCCTGCTCCTCCAGGATCCCGGCGTCGTCCTGGAATTCGAAGGGCTCGCCGAACTTGCGGAAGAACTCCTCGCGCACCATGGGCTCGAGGCCGAGCTGCAGGGTCGAGAGGTAGTTGGGCGCCGCCCGGCTGGCCAGCTCGGCGGTGGCGTCGATGTGCTCACGCCAGCGCGTTCGCCCGCCGAGGCCGAGGATCACCGTCGCCGAGACCTTGAGGCCGGCCGACTTGGCTTTGGTCAGGCCGTCGATCATGGCCCGCGGGCTCGCGCCCTTGGTGATGCGCTTGAGGATGTCGTGGGAGCCGGATTCGATACCGTAGTAGATCAGGCTCAGCTTGCGCGACACCAGGGATTCGAGCTCGGCCGCCGATTTCTTGATCAGGTTGGCCGGCAGGGCGTAGCTGGAGACCCGGGCGAGCGCCGGGAAGCTCTCGGCCAGCTTGTCGAGAATGCGGTTGAGATGCTCGACCGGCAGCACCAGGGCGTCGCCGTCGGCGAGGAACACCCGGCTCGCCTCGGGCCAGGCCCGCGCCGCGCGCTCGATGTCGGCGAAGACCTCGTCGAGGGGGCGGGCGCGGAACTGCTTGCTGCGGTACATCGAGCAGAAGCTGCAGCGGTTGAACGAGCAGCCGATGGTCGCCTGGACGATCAGGTTGCGGCCCTCGGAGGGCGGCCGCCACAGCGGCATGTCGTAGTCGAGAAGGCCTTCGAACATGGCCGCCAGTCTAGGCCTTAGCCGGCGCCGCGCAAAGATGCGACGAAGCGTTCCCGGTCAGGCGGCCGAGTCGGCCCCGGGCGCCCGGGCGGTGAGGCAGAACACCCGGTGCGGCACCGCCTGGGGCTCGTCGGGGAAGCGCGCGGCCAGCAGGTCCGCCAGGGCCCGGTCGAAGCGGGCGACGGCCGCGGCCGGCAGGCTGGCGCCGACCCCGGCGCTGGC